>JACDEN010000036.1 GCA_013816415.1 Planctomycetota bacterium | reverse complement strand
GGTCCCAACACCGCGAAATACAACGAGCAGATCCTGGCGCACGGATTCGAGAGCTTCTCGATCACCTTCTGGCAGACCACCGAAGGCTTCGACCTCAAGGCCATTGCCGCCGACGTGAAAGCGGTGCTCGCAGGCACCGGCGCGACCATCTCGACCCTCGGGATCTTCGGCAATCCGCTCGCCGACCGTCCGAAGGATCTCGAGACCCGCACCGGCTGGGAGCGCTGCATCGACGCTGCGCAGCTCTTCGGATGCGACATCGTCGGTGGTTTCGCCGGGCGCCTGGTCAATGAACCGCTCGAAAAATCCATCGACCAGTACAAGAACATCTTCGGGCCCCTCGCCGCGCGCGCCAAGGCACTCGGCGTGCGGCTCGCCTTCGAGAACTGCGACATGGGCGGCACCTGGCGCTATGGCGATTGGAATCTCGCGCACAGTCCCGACGCGTGGGAGATGATGTTCAACGCCATCCCCTCCGAGAACATCGGCCTGGAATGGGAGCCCTGCCACCAGCTGGTGAGCCTGATCGATCCCATCCCGCAGCTGCGCAAATGGGCGAAGAAGGTCTTCCACGTCCACGGCAAGGACGCGACCGTGCTGTGGGACGTGATCAAGGAGAAGGGCATCCGCGGCAACACGCCGTACGTGTACCACCGCACTCCCGGCTTCGGCGACAGCAATTGGACGGACATCATCACCATCCTGCGCATGAACGGCTTCACCGGCTCGATCGACATCGAGGGCTGGCACGATCCGGTCTACAACAAGGAACTGGAGATGACCGGGCAGGTGCACGCGCTGAATTACCTGAAGACCTGCCGTGGGGGTGCGTTCGTTTCGAATCCGGTGTGATGATTGATGGTTGGTGGTTGGTGGTGAAGGCGATACGGGATCACGGCCCATTGATCAATTTCTCACCCTAGCACGACCGCCGCAGACGTTATTATCGTCTGGCATCCACGGTCGGATTGAATGCGACCAGACCACCAACCACCAACCACCAACCACCAACCACTCTCCCCCATGTCCGAGCTCTCGCCATCGGACATCGACCACTTCATCGAGCACGGCTTCGTGCTGCTGCGCGACTGCATCGATCCGCAGGTGCGGCGCGAATGGGTTGCGCGCTCGTGGATCCGCAACGGCTACGACCCGGCGGACCGCTCGACCTGGACCGAGAACCGCATCCACATGCCGGCGCACGAATACAAGCCGATGGACGTGGTCGCGCCGCGGCTCGCGCGCGCGAGCGAGGAGCTGCTCGGAGGTCGCGAGCGCATCATGGGCGAGCAGCGGGCCCATGATGGTTTCATCGTGAATTTCGGTGTCGACCGTGACCGCGGGTGGGCGCCGCCGTCGCCCGAGGCCGGCGGCTGGCACAAGGACGGCGACTGGTTCGTGCACTTCCTCGACAGCGGCGAGCAGGGCCTGCTGGTGATCATGCTATGGGACGACGTCGATCACCTGGGCGGCCCGACCTACATTGCGTGCGATTCGATCGGGGTCGTCTCGCGCTTCCTCGCCGACCATCCGGAAGGGGTCCATCCGTTCGAGGGGCCCGGCTTCGGATTCGAGGAACTGATCACCCGCTGCAGCGATTTCCGCGAAGCCACCGGTAAGGCCGGCGACTGCTACCTGCTGCATCCGTTCATGATGCACGCCGGTTCGTGCAACCGGTTGGAGAAGGCGCGCTTCATCACCAACAACAACGTCCGCCTGCGCGATCCGCTGCAGTTCGACCGCCCGGATGCGAACGAGCACTCGCCGGTCGAGCGCGGGGTCCTGCGCGGCCTCGGGGTCGACTCGTTCCCGTTCCGCATCACCGGCGAGCGCCGTGGCGTCGTTCCGGAGCGCGAACGCCTTCAGGCCGAGCTGCGCGCGGCCGAGCTCAAACGGCTCGGGCTGCAGAGAGGTGACCCCGCTCAGCTGAACAGCTCCAGCACGCGCTCCGACGGGCGCGCAACCACCACCCGTCCGTCGATGCGGACGATCGGGCGCTGCATCAGCACGGGATGGTCGTGCAGCACCTGCAGCCAGCCGCGGTCGTCGCGCGCGTCGTCCAGCGACAGGCCGAGCTCGGCGAAGCGCGCCTCGCCATGGCGCACCAGGTCCTTCGCCTGCAGGCCGCCCTGCCGGCACAGCTCCGCGAGCTCGTCGACCGACGGCGGCGTCGTCAGGTAGTCGACGACGCGGATGCCGGGCCGCCGCTGCGTGACCAGCTCGAGGGCGCCGCGGCTCTTGCCGCATCGCTGGTTGTGGAGGATGCAGTCGTCCATGGGTCCCTCTCTGCTGGCAGGTCGGCTGACAGGTAGCTGACAGGTAGACTGCGCGTACGTGTTCAGTCCCAGTTGGCCAGACTCGTAACAGGCTTTCCCGCACCCGCCGGAATGCCCGCGGTCAACGGCTCCGGCCGGTCACACCCGCCGGTCATACAGCTCCTCGGCCAGGACCACGATCATGTCGCCGTCGACGAAGCCCAGGCGCGCGTCCTTCGGCGGATTCAGGCGCAGACCGCGCGCAGTTCCGGCGTTGTCCTTGGCCAGGCGCACGCCGAGGGCGACCTCGCCCAGGCGCTGGGCGGAGTACACCACGTCATTGAAGACGCAGTCCCGGCCCGGCACGACGTAGCGCGAGGCCGGCTTCAGGTAGATCTCGACGCCGCCGCTGCTGAGCAGCTCGTGGTAGATCTCGGCCAGGACCGCCTGCTGCGAGATCTGCACCAGCTGGCGGCTCACCACCCGCGGGGAGATCACCAGGTCGTCGACTCCGAGCCCGGCGACCAACGCCTCGTTGGCGGCGTCGTGGATCTCGGCGACCACGCGCGGCCGCTGCGGTCGCGACCGCAGCAGATCCTGGAGCAGCACCAGGGTCATCACGGTGCGTGCGTCGGGGTCGATTTCGCCGCGTGAATCGTCGGCGATGACCACGATCGCATCGCACGCATGCGGCGCGAGCGCCTGGAGCGCGGCCCGGTTCAGGGTATCCGCCTGCACGAAGCCCAGCTTGGCGCGCGGCTTCGTCCGCGACTGCGCGAGGATCGCCCGGGCCTTGTCGTCGCCGTGGCCGGACACCACGACGATCTCGGTCTCGGCGCCGACGCAGGCGTCGTGCTCGGCGATGAGGTCGTGAAGGCTGGGATTGCAACCGAGCACCAGGATGCGCTCATGCGACGGCGCCAGGTACTTCTCGCCGCGCGAGACCTCCGACGTGTACACCGATGGCGCCTGCTGTCCCCCCGACGATCCTTCGGTCGGAAGCAGCAGGAACGCCTTCGGCATCGACACCGTGGAGCGGAATACCGGACGGTCGAGCTGATCGACGATGTCGTCCGAGTGGGCGAGGAAGATCAGCCACTCCTGCGTGCCAATGATCCGCGAGGCCGGCGGTCCGAGCAGGCAGTGGTAGTGCGCGGTGCCGTCGGCGGCGGCGCCGGCGGTGCTGATGCCGATGAGCGTCGCGGTCGGGAAGGCGTAGGCGGCGTCGCCGAAGCGCATGCCGGCGCAGCCGGTGACCTGCTTGAAGCGGATGCCGGCGCCGACGAACGAGAACAGCTCGTCATAGATCGCCACCACGCCGCTCTGGCGCGAGGCCTGGAAGAGCATGCGGCTGACCGTCTCGCCACTCGACACGATCGGCACCTGACCGCCGGACGCCGAACGCGCGATGTCGACGCCACGCGCGCGGGCGATCTCGCAGGCGATGCGCGGCCGCGCCGATGGCCACGGGTAGACCGCCAGGGCGAGCAGGGTCTTCACCGCCTCGATGTCCGCGTCGCCGCCCCCTCTCGAAGTCGACAGCACCATGACGCTGCGGGCGCGGCCCGCGGCGACGCGTTCGAGCTCGGAGCGGTTGCCGGGCGAGCCACAGCGCAGCACGATCTTCGCCCCGAGGCGGTAGCCGCCGGAGGCGCGCAGCGATTCCTGCATCTCGGTGACATCGCGCGGCGCGAGGATGACGACGCGCAGGCGGCGCAGGCGCGCGGCGAGGATCGCGATGACCTCGACCACCTGCTCGTTCCACCCGAGGATGAGCACGTGCCCTGATTCCTTCACCGCGCTGTTGCCGCGGCGCAGCGCCTCGAGGCGCTCCTCGATGCCGGTCGAGATGAAGCTGATGAGGGCGCCGAAGATCACCAGTCCAGCGATCGAGACCACCAGCGAGATCGCGACCACGCCGGCGGTCGCCCCGTAATTGCTGGCGAAGAACGACGGGTCGACGACATGCTTCGCCGACCACCACAGGGTGTCCCAGAAGCCCGCGTCGATCGCGCGGCCGATGCCTTCGACCTGCCCGTTCGCCGGAGAGAACAGCCCGAGGAAGTACGCCAGCATGCCGAACAGCACCACGCAGGCCGTGAAGGTCAGCAGCAGCAGGAATTTTCCCCACGAACCACGCGAAAAGAGATCGTCGAAGCGGTACTGCAGGTGCTCGCGGAAGGACTTCAGCATGTGAAGCAAGCGTAGGCTCAGGCCGATCATAGCCATGCGGGAAGGCGACGTCCGGCGCGCGCACCGATGCGCGGCTCAGTGGAAGATCACCCCGGGCCATGAACCATTCCACGAGGCCCCCGTCTTACCTCCCCACCCCGGGGAACCCATGCCCGTCCATATCGCCGCCTGCCTGATCGCCCTCCTCCTCGTAACGGGCGCGGCACGGGGTCGATTCCGAAGTCAAAAGCCATATTGGCCCCGGTCTCGATCGTCGAACTCGCCAAGTTCAGCTTCAGCATAGCCGCGATCCCACCCTGTGACGATGCTCACCTGCGCGGCGAGATTGCGACCGAGATGATTCGTGTACCGCTGCCTGGTCGCGCCGCACCGCACCGCAGCGAGATCCTCGATCGTGCGCGTGCTGATGCCCGCGGAGTCCTTTTCAGCGGCGCGTCGGCGGTCACTTCTTGAAGAAATTCTTGAACTGGCCGAGGATATCCATGCTGCTCTTGCTCGAGGTGGAACTCAGGTCGTCGAGCAGCTGCTGCAGTTCTGCCACCAGCTCGTCGTAGCTCTGCGGGCGCCGCGCCGGATCCTTCTCGATCATCCGCATCACCACCTTCGCCAACGCCTTCGGATAGTTGTGCGCGGTCGGCGGCGGTGGCGGTCGCTCGATGTGCATCTTGATCAGCGACATCGGGTCCGCGGCCTTGAACGGGAGGTCGCCGGTTGTCATGTGGTACAACGAGATGCCGAGCGAATAGATGTCGGCGCGGAAATCGGCCTGGTCGGGACGCAGCGCCTGCTCCGGCGCCATATAGGCCGGCGTCCCGACGATCGCCGAGGTCTTTCCTGACGGGCCGGAACGGTCGCCCACCGCTTCCATCGGCTTCGCCAATCCGAAATCGAGGATGCGGATCCTGCCGTCCTTGGCGATCATGATGTTGCCTGGCTTGATGTCGCGGTGGATGAGGCCCTTCGCCAGACCCGCGGCGAGGCCGGCGCAGACGTCGAGGGCGATGCTCACGGCCTCGCGCGAGCTGATCGGGCGCGCCTCCATCGCCTCGGACAAGGTGACGCCTTCGATGTATTCCATGACGATGTACGTCATGCGCTCGGTGCTCGTGATGTCGGTGACGCGGACCACGTTGGGGTGGCTGATCTGCGCCGCGAAGCGCGCCTCCTCGCACAACATCTGGACGAGCTGTGGATTCTGCACGAGCAGGCTTTCCTTCAGCAGCTTCACCGCGACATCGATCTGCAGAAGCATGTGCTTCGCGCGGTAAACGGTGGCGAATCCGCCGGATCCGAGGATGCCGTCGATGCGGTACTTGTCGATCATCGTGCCGATGCCGAGCGTCGCGCCGGTGGGGCTGGCGAGCGCGCGCTGCAGCCCCGAGCCACGTTGCTGCGATGGGTCGACCACCAGCGTGGCATCGGATGCCGTCGGCCGTTCGCTGCGCGCCGCGGCGATGCCGAAAAGGTCCTCAACCAGCGAGGGAGCGACCATCGCCCGGCGTTCCCGCGCCGGCTTCGCGCGATCGGATTCGAAGCAGCCAGCGAGTCCTGCGGGCAATGGTGAGGACCATTCCCGAGGCGCGACCGCCGGTTCACTGGGGGTGTCAGGCATGGCCCGGCTCAGCGCTGTCCGGATTCGAGCAGATGCTCGATGTCGCGGACATGCATCGGCTTCGCCAGCACCGCATCGAAGCCGGCCTCGCGCAACAGGCGCTCCTGCTCGGGATCCGCCTGCTCGAGGATGGCGGCCATCGGAATGTTCGAGATCATGAGATTCAGGCGCACCCCGCGCGCGACCGCGGCGGCATCGATGCTGGCTGCGTTCAGCAGCACCAAGCCCGGGCGTTCGTTGATGATCGACTGAAGCACATCTCTATCGGGCGCGACGGCGAGCAGCGAGACCGGCCGGACGCGGTCACGCAGCTGCTTGGCGAGCGGCTTCATCACCCCTTCGACATCAGGATCGAGGATCATCACCGGTCTGTCAGCCACGGACCCGCCTGGTGGATCGAGCACGATCAGGCCGACCTGGCTGAGCCGGAACAGAATATGGAAGACCTCGAGAGTGGGCACTCCGCTGCGCTCGCCGATCTCCTTGACCGCCGCGCGGCCATCGATGCGCGCGAGCACCAGCCGCTCGGCGTCGGTGAACGTGAAGTGGCCGACCCGCTCGGCAAAGTCCTCAGCGCGATGATAGACCTGGTCGACCGATGTGACCTGGCCCTCGACCTGCGTCCAGTCGTCGAGATCGCGCAGGCGCTCGAGTTCGGATTGGTCGAGGTGGAGCGCGCGACCCACCGCCTCGACCCAGGTCGGCAGCGACGGCCTTTCACGCCAGGCGAAGCGACCTGGCGCGGCGGCGAGGGCTGCGGCCAGCGCCGCCTGACCTTGGCGATAGACGAGATCGGGCAGCAGCTTGCCGTCGAGCTGCTTGGCCTCGACCAGCGTGACGAATGCCGGCTTGCCGCTGCGCCGCTGCTCGGCGGCGGCCTTGCTCCAGGTCGCGTCGTCGACCCTCGCCATCTCGTTGTGGTAGCCGCGGACGTACTCCTCGGGCTGATCGTGCGTCACCACCACGATCTCGCCCTTGCGCACGAAGCAGGTAGTGGTGCGCGCGCCGGAGCGCAGCGTGAGCTCGCCCGAACGCCCGAGACCGCAGATACAGTCGACGAGCTTGCGCAGCGGCATCGCGCCGGTCTGGCCCTCGAGCAGAGCGCCGACGGTATTCGGCCCCGGCGTGGTATCGGGCACGATGATGTCGCGGTAGAGTGGAAGGAACGTGGCCAGGAGGGCGTCGAGGACCTCGGGCACAAGGATGCGCTTGGCGAAGAACGGAGCCGCAGGCTCGTCGCGATAATCCTTCATGAACTTCGGGATCAGCACCAGGCGGTCGCGCAGCAGCTGGAAGCAGGCCTGGGCGGCGCGGTTCTTCTGCTCGAGGCTGAACAGCTCCTCGCGCGGCGCGGCGCTCGCCTTCTGCGCGAGCAGCGGCGATGAGGCGCGACTGCTCGACATCCGCTGGAGCACGCTCTTGACCATGTTCACCACGTCCGGTGGTGTGAACGGCTTGGGCAGGAAGTCCACCACCTGCGGGTGGTTCGCGAAGCTCGCGCGGACATCGTTGCCCTTAGCGGTCATGATCACCAGGGGCAGCGAGGCGGTCTTCTGATCCTGCGCCAGCGCCAGGCACACATCGAGACTGCCCATATCGGGAAGGACATGGTCGAGCAGGATGAGCCGCGGTTGGATGGCGCGGGCGCGGTCGATCCCTTCCTGTCCGGTCTCGACGACCTGGACCTGGTAGCCGGTCTGGCCGAGCACGATCTCGAGCAGCTGCCGGATGGTGCGGCTGTCATCGATGACCAGCACGATCGGGCCGGTGGTCACTTGCGCATCTCCATGACCACCACCGCGAACGGGCGAGCGTTCCCCTCGCGGTCCTCGTCAGCGCTGCGCGCCCGGAGCCACGCCACCAGGGCATGGCCACCATGCATCGCGGCGGCGAGCGCGGCGTCGGTTCCGCCTGGCTTGCCCGGCAGTCGCGTGCAGGCGAGGATGACATCGCCGGAGCGCGCCGGAAACGTGCGCTGCGTCGGGCCATCGCCGCTTCTGCCGGGTTGGAACAGGTTCCAGCGCTGCGGCAGGCGCGAGCGCGAGCAGAGCCAGGCGCTCCAGCTGGAATTGGGCCAGTGCAGGACCCAGCGCCGCTGCTCGAGGCAGATCGCCGCGGCTCGGCTCCCCATGATCTCGGTCAGAGCTCCCTCGAGCCCCGCAAGCGCCTGGCCACGCATGCGAGTCGCCGTGCCATCGAGCTCCGCGACGCTCCACTGCTCGGCCAGCATCGACCAGCAGAGCTTGTCGGTGGTTCCCGCTCGGGCGGCGGGAGCGGTCTGATTCGGTTCCGGCTGAACCGAGATGGTGGCGCACCAGCGGGTCGAGAGAATGGTCTCGTCGACTATGAGCCGATCGGTCGCTACCGCTCCCGTCGTGAGCGTCACCCGCGCGGCGAGGGCACCCATCACCGCGGCGCGTACGACATCATCGAGGTAGGGCGGCCCGACGAGCCATACCCGCCCGTCGTGCAGCATGACCAGCGGACGCACCAAGGGCTCTTCGCTCAGCAGCAACACGCGCGACTCGCCATACTCGGCCGAGAGCTTGAGGATCTCGTCCGGTATCGCACGCAGGCCGGGCGTGAGCCCGCCGACGATGAGGGCTGGAAGCAGGGACTTCGGCCGCTCGTCGTCGGGGTTCCAGGCGATGACGTCGAGCCCGCTCGCACGGCACGCCTGCTCCGCCGCGACCAATCGCCGCCCGTCGAGCAGATTCGAGACCAATAACGCGCCCTGAGCCATGCAACTCCATCTCCCTTGGCGCGTCGCACGCAGCTCGTGCGGCGGATCCTCGCGAGAGGTCCTGGATAGAGTACCCTTGCCAGGACTTCACAGCAACAAGCCGCGACCGACGTCGCTTGATGCGAGGGGGTGCGTCGTGGATCGGATGGGTCACCGAAGCGCGCCATGCCGCCCGTTCGCAGCTGATGATCCTCCATCGGTGGCGCGTGGCCGTCTCCTAAAAACCCAATCTCAGCCAAAATCCACAAATCATGCAGCGATTCATCCGCACTTATTCTCGATGTCAGATCGCTGGCCAAAGGTGCGCCTGCAGGTGCGTCCACTGGCGTTTATGCGTCAGCGACGGTCGTCCCGGCGACCAGCGCGCATGTCGGCGCGGCACCTGCCGATTTTCCGGCGATCAGCAATGCCGTCTGCGCGGCGAGCGCAGCGAACGGATAGCTGAAGGTGGTGATGCCGGGGTAGAGCGCGGTGAAGGTCGGGCTCGCATCGACGCCGAGCACCGACACGTCCTGCGGAACGCGCAGGCCCGCGCCGGTGAGGGTGCGGATGGCCGAGAGCGCGAGCCAGTCGTTGTGGCAGAACAACGCGGTCGCCCGCGCCGCGCTCACCCGCGCGAGGATCGATTCGCCGGCGCTGTCGGTGAACACCGTGGATTCGCAGCGCGCCACACGCATGGCCGCACGGTAGCCGTCGGCGCGATCGATGATGGCGCGCGACCGACGTTCATAGGTCAGATGCAGGATTCGGTGGTGGCCGCGGGCGAGCAGGTGCTCGGTCGCGGCGCGGCCGGTCGTGACCTCGTCTGGAGTCAGATAGTGGACGTTGACGCCGGTGCACGGCGAGGCGAAGCAGACCACCGGCATCGAACGCGAGACCGTCGGGGCGATGGCGATGTCGTCCGTCGGCGGCACCACCAGCGCGGCGACCGTACGCCGCGCCGCGAACTCGGCGAGCGCGTCGTGGAATTCGGATGTCGTGCCTGCCGCGGTGAGCAGCAGGCGCAGCCCGCGCGGGGCGATCGCGGCGCGCACCTCTTCGAGCAGGTCGAGGAAGAACACGTGGTTGATGCGAGGGATCAGCGCGCCCACGGTGGCGCTGGTGCCGCGCAGCACCTCCATCACCGCTGGGTTCGCGCGGTAGCCGTGCTTCGCGGCTGCGGCGAGGATGCGCCGGCGCGTCTCTTCGCTGATGCCGGCGCGGTCGTGCAGCGCGCGATCGACGGTGCCCTGCGACACTCCGCACAACCGCGCGAGCTCCAGCGACGAGATCATCGACCCGCGTGCGCCATCGCTGAAGGCTTCCGTGCCGCTAGAGCTTTCCGCACCGCGGGCACCATCGCGCGACCGCGATTCACCACCTGGCGCAGCGGTTTCGCGGGCGTGACGACGACGAGCGCGAAGTCCGCGCGTCCTCGACCCGTGAGGTCGATCCGCGTCAGAGCCAATTCGCCGTGCACGACCTCGATCTCCACCGTGATGCTCCCTGGCGATCGTCCTGCCGTCGTGCGCTGCCGGCACACGCCCCATGCGTGGCCATTCGACCAGAACGCATGGCCTTTGCCAGGGGCTGCAGCGAAGGTGATCGCACGCTCGACCCCCGAATAGCGGAAGCCGGTCAGCGCGAGATTCGCGGCCCATGCGGCCATCGCCCGCGCATAATGATGTCCGCACTCCGCTTCATTGAACGGGGATCGGCGTTTACCGTCGTAGCGCGCACGAATGGCGGCGATGCACTCCAATCCCTGTTTCCGTTGGCCTTCGTAGATCATGCCGACCGCGGCGGTGTACTCGAATCCGGTCATCACTTCATTGAAGTAAGGAAACGGCCGTTTGGGACGCCGACCGCGCGGATAGGTGGCCATCAGCAGCGCAGACTCATCGGCGAGCGCAAAGGTGCGCAGGTGGTTGAAGTGTGTGCGCATGCCGCGCTGGAAATTGTAGCGGTGGACGCTGGCCAGGGTTTTGGCGATCTTGGTCGGATCAGCCAGGTACCCGAGGCCGCAGATGTGCGCCTGGTATTGGCCGACCAGCTGGTCGACCAGGCACGCCGCGCCGAGCTGCAGGACGGGTTCGCGGGGATCGTTGCCGCCCATCTCGATCTTCAGCTCGGGCGCGATTGCCGCGGGATCCATGGGGCGGATCTGCTGCTCGTAATACTCGCCATTGAACAGGTGCGCGTCTGCCCAGCGACTTCCACGATCGAACAAGCCGTGGCAGGTGGCGGCGAAATCGCTCTCGCCAAGATGTCGCGCCATCTCCTCGCACGCGCGCAGAGCGCCCAGGTACCAGAACTGCATCTGCCCGTTCGGTCCGTAGTACTCGACGTCCATGGTATTGTGCTGGCAGCCTTCCATGACGCCGTCGCGGTCGGCGTCCCAGCCGCCGCGGATCCAACAGAATTCCAGCGCCTTGCGCGCTTTCGGCCACAGCGAACGCAGGAACGCGTCATCGCCGCTGAGCTGCCAGTCGCGGTAGAGCTTCATCAGGCAGCCGAGCTGTCCATCGGCCGCCGACTTGCCCCATGCCTGAGCGCGCGCGATCGGCAGCTCGACGCGGAAGCTCATCTGTCCGTCGTCGCGCGTCGCCTGGGCGAACTCGATCTCGCGCTGGCTGCGCGCGAGGTCGCCGAACAGGAAGGGGGTGGATTGCTCGTAGTTCCACACGTGCGTGCACGAGCCATGGCACGACCCGATGTCGTTCCAGGTGCCCTCCCAGCCGTAGAAGCGGCCGTCCGCGGTGCGGAAGCAGGTCTGGCTGCGCAGGGTGCTGAGGTTGTAGAGCGCGGCTTCCGTCACTGCCGCAGGCAGCGTGCTACTGATGAAGGCGTCGACGAAGGCGCGTGAGCGCGCTTCGAGCGCGGGCATCTTCGCGGCAGCCTCGACAGCGGCCGACCACGCGTCGGGGAAGCGCGTGCAGTAGTGGTTGCCGACCCAGGCGGGATGCCGCTGTCCGACGGCCGGCACGGGATCGTCCGGCTTGGGCTTCCAGTTCCACGCCAAACGGT
>JACDEN010000407.1 GCA_013816415.1 Planctomycetota bacterium | reverse complement strand
CACTGGGCCGCGCCGGCGGATTTCCCGACCGTGAAGGGGATCGGCTACGATTTCGTCGTCACCACCGTCGACGCGGGGAATCCAACGGCCTGGCGGCAGTCGCTCGATGCCGCGCAGGCGGCCGGGATCCGGCTCATCATCGGCGCCTGGCCGGTGCCGTACGCCTTCGCCAACGGGCAGTGGACGGTCACCGCGCAGGGACGAACCTTTCTCGAATACCTGGCGAGCCGCTCCGACCTGGTGATGGCGGTGTTCGTGCTCAACGAACCGTACTGGACCTCGCCGTTCGGCGACCAGACCAGCACCTCGGGCATGTTCTCGGCCGACGAACTGCGAACCCTGCGCACGGCGATCCGTGGAGTGTGGCCCGCGGCGAAGATCTACCATGACATCGGCGTGCCGTCGGCGTGGGCTCCGGGCGGTGTCCTGGCGCGGTCCTATCCCGGGATCGGCGACCGCTACGCCGATCAGACCGGGATCGCCGATTACGTCGGCATCTGGAACTACCCGTTCGGAACCCACGGCTATCGCCGTGCGGAGGCTCTCGCCGAAATGGCGCACGAAGTCGAGTTCGTCCACACCGGGATGTCGGCGAAGGCGGTCATCCTCGGACAGTCCAATTCCGCCGCCGCGGTGGTCGACGGCAATGGCGGCCTGGCGTGGCCGACGCCGGCGCAGCTGCTCGATTGGAATTGCGCGATCCGCTCGCTGCCCGTCGACGCGATCTCGTGGTACGTGTGGAAGCAGGACCTCTACGACGACGTGCTGGCGAACCACCCGGAGGACTGGCCGCTGACCACCGACGCCGCGTTCCGCGCGACGCTGCCCGCGCCCACGACTGAGCTGCCCACCGCAGCGGCGCTGCCGGACTCAGGGAGCTCGTCGCATCGATGCGGGGTGGGAGGCGCGTTGGCCGTGCTGATCGGGTTCGCTACCCGGTTCTTCCTCGTGCGACGCCTCCGGGAGAGGTGACGAAAGATGACTGCGTCAGGAAGCCGTTTTTCCCGCGCAGCCCGACCCCTGGCCCGCGGTGCAGCCGAGGCAGTGCTTGGCGGTCCGCACCGGCCGCTCATCCATGATGTCGCGCCGATAGGTGAAGATGGTCCGCGATCCCTCGACCGACACCGGCATCTCGAGCATCTGGTTGAAGTCGCAGTCGTAGAGCGTCCCGTCCCAGCCGACGGACAGGGTGTCCCGGCACATCAGTCCGGCCGCCGCGGCGGGATTGAAGGCGCCGCTGAGCTTCGCCAGGTAGGCCGCGGTGTTGCCGCTGCGTTCGAGGAATTCGAGGAAGCGGCTGATCGGCATGTTGGTCAATTCGATGAGATCGTTGAACCCGACGCCATGGCGCGTCTGCAGCAGCGCCCTGAAGCGCGCCTCGGCCGACGACTGCCCGGACGGCAGGAAGGCGCCGACGGGATTGCTCATCAGGGTGAGCACCAATCCCGAATCAGGTCGTCCATAGCCGAGATCATTGAGCACGCGCATCGCCGCGATCGAACGCGCGAACACGCCGTCACCGCGCTGCGCGTCGGTTTGCGACGGATTGACCGCCGGCAGCGAGGCGACGATGCGCACGCGGTGTTCGGCGAGGAACGACGCCAGGCCGGACTGCGCCGGAATCATCAGCACCGTGAGATTGCAGCGGTCGATGATCTCGGGCACGTCCAGCGCGCGCAGCGCGGCGACGAAGCGCCGGAAATGGGGATTCAGCTCAGGCGCGCCGCCGGTGATGTCGACGGTCGTCGGCTTCAGCTCGCGGATCACCGCGAGGCACGCCTCGAAGGTCGGCCACGCCATGTTGGCTTCGACCTGGTGCGGTCCCGCATCGACGTGGCAATGGTGGCAGCGTTGGTTGCAGAGCTTCCCGACGTTCACCTGGAACACGCGGGTCGGTCCCGCGGTGAGCGGCGGCAGTCCAGCGCGTGCGAGATGCCCATCGAAGGAGGCGACCGCCGAGTCCGACAACAGCCGGTGCTGGTCGGCCACGGGCATCGTCGGCTTCATCGGAGCGCTCTGGATCACATCGAGATCCGGTCGGCATGCTTGCGCATCTGAATACCGTGAACCAGCGCCGCGCCGCCCTTGATCGCCGCGGCGACGTGCACCGCCTCGGTCATCTCGCCGCGACTGCAGCCGCTCTCGAGCGATGCGCCGGTGTAGGCGTCGATGCAGTAGGGACATTGCACCGCATGCGCCACCGCGAGCGCGATCAGGTTCTTCTCGCGCTTGGTCAGCTCGCCCTCGGCGAAGACCTTGCCGTAGTAGTCGAAGAAGGCCTTGGCGAGTTCGGGGGCGTCCTTGCCGATGTCGCCGAATTTTCCCAGGTCCGCGGGATCGTAATAGGTCATGTCAGCTCCGGCGCGACACCACACGGCGGCGGAGGGCATGGACAAGCGGGATCTCTCCAACCGTCATCCGTCATCCGTCATCCGTCGCCGGTTAGGCGCGGATTCACCAGCGGGGGCAGCCCGGAAACAGGAACAGCGGCAGCGGCGGGCGTGGGATGAAGAAGGGGCCGGACGAGCAGCAGGCATGCAGGCGCAGTGACCAGCAGTGCGGATACGGCGTGATGATCACCAGCGGCGCGTGGCGTTCGATCACCGTCTGGCGCTCTTCGATCACGGTCACGGGACGCGGATCGTCGATGATCCTCACCTGCTTCCCGGACGCGGGCGCGGCGATCGGCGGGATCGGTTCGATCACGAAGGTTCCATTGAGCACGCGTGCCAGGGGTTCGGCGGCGTTCAGCGCGTCGCCCCACCACAGCACCGAGCCGCTGCTGTCGATCAGCAGGGTGCAGGGCGCGCCGACGGAGGGAGCGAATGGCGCCAGCGACGCGACGGTACCGATGGCGTAATGGACGCGTGAGCCCATGCCCGCGACGAACGCGCGCGCAACATCGGCATCGCCAGCGCACAGGCCGATGACGCGCACGCGGTCACCGTAGCGGGTCTGCAGATCGGTCAGTCGCGGCATGGTTGCCCGGCACGCGGGATTGGCGGGCGACCACAGATCGAGCACGGTGACCTGACCGTTGGCGGCGGGCGCCGATCCGATCCAGGACACGTCATTCCATGACGGCATCACGCCGCCGACCTCGAGCGCGCCAGCGCGGCCGGCAAACAGCAGCAGCACGGCCATCAGGGCGATGCTTTTGATACGGACAGGGAGGACACGGACATGAACGGCGTTCGCGATCGTCATGAGGACAGATGCTAGCGCTCGGGCGCCACCAGGGAAGATGGCGTTTGCCCGCGTTTAGCCGATTCTAATGCACCTTTTGTGACTCCTGGCGGTTCTTTTCGACCTCTCCTTCAGCGTGGGCGCGCTCCTGCTGCTTGGCCGCATCCTCCGGCGGCTTGAGATCGGGCTGGTGCGAAGCCTTGTCGCTGTGGAAGCCCGGCATCAGCGCGCGCACGAAGGCGTTCTTCAGGACTCCACCGATGACCACCGTCAGATGGGTGTCGGGCGAATCGATCTTCCCGGAAACGGGGATCTCGGTCGCGAGCTGATCCTTCGAATGGTTCTGCATGATCTTGCCGGTGGCGCCGACGATCGCCTCCCAGAACACGTGCAGCGCCTTGCCCTTCTCCATGTCGTTCTTGAAGCTGAGCACGTCGAGGCTGTGGAAGATCGGCTTCACGTATCCCGAGATGTTCCCGTCGTGCGCGGCGAGGTCGGCGTAGAGATCGAGGGTTCCGCGTTCGATGTCCACGTTGGCATAGGCCTTGGTCAACTCGTTGATCGTCGGCAGGTCGACATGCTCGAGTGCCAGACGCAGGGTGAAGGTCGGATCCTTGGCGAACGGATCGACGTCTCCCTCGAGCGACAGGCGTCCTCCGCCCACCGTCTCTCC
>JACDEN010000406.1 GCA_013816415.1 Planctomycetota bacterium | reverse complement strand
CGAGCTGGTCGACGAGAACTACCAGCTGCGCGAAGAGATCCGCGTCCAGTACTCGGAGCGCAACATCATCGCGGTCTCGGGCAGCTTCCGCCGCGTGGTCGACAACGCCAAGCGCCTGGCCGCGTCATCGGCGACCGCGCTGATCCACGGCGAGACCGGCACCGGCAAGGAGCTGATCGCGCGCCTGATCCACGAGAATTCTCCGCGCGCCAACGGGCCCTTCATCCCGGTGAACTGCGGCGCGCTGTCCGAGAGCCTGCTCGAATCCGAGCTGTTCGGCCATGTGAAGGGCGCGTTCACCGGCGCGACCACCGACCGCAAGGGCAGATTCGAAGCGGCGCACGGCGGCACCATCTTCCTCGACGAGGTCGGCGAGATCTCGCAGGCGATGCAGGTGCGCCTCTTGCGCGTGCTGCAGGAGATGGAGATCGAACGCGTCGGCGACAATCGCACGCGCAAGCTCGACGTGCGCGTGGTCGCGGCCACCAACCGCGTGCTCGAGGACGAGGTGCGCAATGGGAAGTTCCGCGCCGACCTCTATTACCGCCTGAATGTCGTCTATCTGCACATCCCGCCGCTGCGCAGCCGGGTCGAGGACATCCCGCACCTGGTCGAGTACTTCCTGAGCAAGTACTGCCAGCGCAACATCAAGTTCATCGAATCGATCTCGCGCGAGACCATCGAGATCATGTCCCGCTATCCCTGGCCCGGGAACGTCCGCGAACTCGAGAACTGCATCGAGAAGATGGTGGTGATGGCACCCGGGCGCGAACTCGGCGTCGACCTGCTGCCGATCACCGTGATGGCCTTCGATCCGCACCAGGAGGGCGACTCCTCGCACGGCATCGCCAGCTTCGAAGCGCGGCTGAAGAAGTTCATGCAGGCCGAGACCCATGCCTGCGTCGAGCGCGGCACCAACGATCTCTACGAATCGGTGCGCGCGAAATGGGAGCGCTACCTGTTCGAATCCGTCCTCGAGGCATGCGGCGGCAACAAGAGCAAGGCCGCGGTGCTGCTCGGGATCACGCGCAACACCCTGAGCACGCGGCTGAAGGACATCAGCGATGTGAAGCGGGAATGGACGGTCGAATAGGGTCGGGTAGGCGCTTTAGCTTTAGCTTTAGCTTTAGCTTTAGCTTTAGGGCGGTGGCCGTGACTGAGCGCGCGTCACGAACTTTTCCCGACCGCTACCGGTAAACTCAGCGCGTCAGCACGGACAGATCCGCTTCCACCAACCCGAAGCGATCGCGCAATGCGGCGACATCGTCGTAATTCGCCAACACATCCTGGGGGTGATGCGCGTCGCTGTTGAGCACGACGCGCACGCCGTGCTCGGCAGCGATCTTCCAGAACGGCGCCCACGGATATTGCGGACGCTTTCCGTCAGGCGTGTCCAGCCACGGCTTGCGGAAGCCGAGGCCGTTGATCTCGAGCGGCACCCCGGTCGCCACCGATGCGGCGCAGATGTCGCGGGCGCAGGCGGCTGTGTCGGAAGTCCAGACGGGGTTGCAGCAGCCGAAGATGTCCGGATGGGCGATGAAGGCGAACAGGCCGGACTCCATGGTGCGGGTGCAGATCGCGGCGTAGGCGGCCAAGGCCCGCGGCGTGGTGGTGCGATCGAAGCTGCCAATCCACTGGCCATCGAGCTCGGTGAGGTGGCAGGCGCCGATGAGGTAGTCGTAGCCGCGCCGCCCCAGCAGCTCGTCGCGATAGAACTCGCCGTACTCGCGGGTGTACTCGCACTCCATACCGAGCAGGACGGTCAGGGCCGGCTGCTCCTGCCGCGCACGCCGGACGGAAGCCTCGTAGGCGTCGATCTCGGGCAGATACATGCGGAAATCCTGCCACCGGCCGTCGGGCAGCGGCGTGTGGTCGGAGAAACCGAGAACCTTGCAGCCGCCGGCGACCGCGACCCGGGCGAAGTCCGGCGCGTCGCCCGACGCGTGCTTGCAGCGGAAGGTGTGGGTGTGGTAATTGGCGAGGAATCCCATGCGCGAGCAGGAAGGATACCACGGATTCCGCCGATGAAACGTCGGTGATTTCCGCACCGGTTGAACAGTTCCGGCGCGCTCGACCGCGACCCTTGACCAACCCGCCTGCGTCCCCACGGTGCAGCCCAACCGGCAGGAGGCACATGGGGAAGCAGAAGGTCGACTACGACGAGAAGGCGATCAAGACGCTCGACGCGCTGAGCCACATCCGGCTGCGAACGGGCATGTACATCGGCCGCCTCGGAGACGGCGCGAATCCAGCCGACGGCATCTACATGCTGATGAAGGAGGTCGTCGACAACTCGATCGACGAATTCATCATGGGATCGGGCAAGAAGGTCGTGATCAAGCGCGAGGAGGAGACGGTCTCGATCCGCGACTTCGGCCGCGGAATCCCTCTCGGCAAGGTCATCGACTGCGTCAGCCAGATCAACACCGGCGGCAAGTACAACGACGACGTCTTCCAGTTCTCGGTCGGCCTCAACGGCGTCGGCACCAAAGCGGTCAACGCGTTGTCGAGCCGCTTCGAGGTCATCAGCTTCCGCGAGGGCCAGTTCAAACGCGCGGTGTTCGTGCGCGGCAAGCTCAAGGAGGAGGAAGGCGGCAAGGCGAAGGACGAACCGAACGGGACGTACGTCGAATTCACTCCCGATACCGAAATCTTCAAGACCTACCAATGGCACGATGAATATATCGCCAAGCGGCTGAACTATTACTGCTACCTCAACACCGGGCTGCAGATCGTCTACAACGGAACCGCTTTCTCGTCCAAGAACGGGCTGCGTGATCTGCTCGAGCACGAGATCGGCCAGGAGCCGACGCACTACGAAGTGTTCCACGATTCCGGCGACAAGATCGAGTTCGCCTTCACCCACACCCACACCTACGGCGAGACCTACTTCAGCTTCGTCAATGGCCAGTACACCAACGACGGCGGCACCCATCAGACCGCCTTCCGCGAGGGCATCCTCAAGGGGGTCAACGAATTCGCAGGCAAGAGCTACGCTGGCGAGGACGTGCGCGAAGGCCTGCTCGGCGCCATAGCGATCAAGGTGCAGGACCCGGTGTTCGAAAGCCAGACCAAGAACAAGCTCGGCTCCGACGTGCGCGGCTGGATCATGCCCGCGGTCAAGGAGGCGGTGGAGCGCTGGCTGCACACCAACCCGGCGATCGCCGAGAAGCTGCTCGACAAGATCAAGACCAACGAGCGCATCCGCACCGAACTCAACAAGATAAAGAAGGAGGCGCGAGACCGCGCCAAATCGGTGGCCCTGCGCATCCCGAAATTACGCGACTGCAAGGTGCACTTCGTCGACAAGGAGGACAAGCGCCGCGAGGAGACCAGCCTGTTCATCACCGAGGGCGACTCCGCCGGCGGTTCGCTGATCCAATGCCGCGACGTCGAGACCCAGGCGATCTTCACCATCAAAGGCAAGCCGCTGAACTGCTACGGCCTGGGCAAGGAGACGGTCTACAAGAACGAGGAGCTGTACAACATCATGTCGGCGCTCGGCATCGAGAACGGCCTCGACGGCCTGCGCTACAACCAGGTGATCATCGCCACCGACGCCGACGTCGACGGCATGCACATCCGCAACCTGCTGCTGACCTTCTTCCTGCGCTTCTTCGAGGAGCTGGTCACGCGCGGCCACGTCAAGATCCTCGAGACCCCGCTGTTCCGCGTGCGCAACAAGCAGGTGACGAACTACTGCTACAGCGAGGCGGAGCGCGACGCATCGATGGCCGCGATCAAGACGCCGGAAGTGACGCGTTTCAAGGGCCTCGGCGAGATCTCGCCGAAGGAGTTCGGCCAGTTCATCGGCAAGGACATCCGCCTGGTCGATGTGGATATCGAGAGCCTGTCGGAGAT
>JACDEN010000035.1 GCA_013816415.1 Planctomycetota bacterium | reverse complement strand
CGTGCCCACCCTCATCCAGGTCGAGAAGCTGCACAAGCAGTACGGAGCGGACGTCATCTTCGACGACGCCTCGGCGGCGATCGGCTCCGAGCACAAGATCGGGATCATCGGCCGCAACGGCGCGGGCAAGTCCACGCTCTGCCGCATCATCATGGGCGAGGAGGAGGCCGACAGCGGCCGGGTGGTCTTCCACGACGATCTGCGCCTGAGCTACCTCGAGCAGAAGGACCCGTTCCAGGCCGGCGAGACCGTGCTCGCGTTCCTGATGCGCTACTCCGAGCAGGAGGACTGGCGCTGCGGGATGATCGCCGGGCAGTTCCTGCTCGACAACGATCTGCTGGCGCGGCCGGTCGCCGGGCTGTCGGGCGGATTCCAGACCCGGGTGAAGCTCGCCGCGATGCTGCTGCGCGATCCGAATTTTCTGATCCTCGACGAGCCGACCAACTACCTCGACCTCAAGACCCTGATCCTGCTCGAGAACTTCCTCACCGGGTACGACGGCGGATTCCTCATCGTCTCGCACGACCGCGAGTTCCTCAAGAAGACCTGTCGCCAGACCATGGAGATCGGCGGCGGCCGCATCACGCTCTATCCCGGAGCCATCGAAGCCTACCTCGGCTACAAGGAGACGCGGCGCGAGCAGGCCGAGCACTACAACGCCGGCATCGCCATCCGCCGCAAGGAGCTCGAGACCTTCATCGCGAAGAACAAGGCCAAGGCCTCGAAGGCGACGCAAGCCGCCTCGAAGTCGAAGATGCTCGAGCGGCTGTCGACCATCGCCATCGAGCACCCGACCGGCGAGGTGACGATCTCGATGCCGAAGGTCGAGGAGCGCAAGGGCACCGCGTTCCGCTGCGATGCGCTCGCCATCGGCTATCCCGGCAAGACCGTCGCCAGCAACATCGACATCGAGATCGAGCGCGGCAGCCACGTCGCGGTGCTCGGCGACAATGGCCAGGGGAAGACCACCTTCCTGCGCACCATCGCCGGCTCGCTGCCGGCGATCTCGGGCACCATGCGCTGGGGCCATGAGATCCGCGTCGGCTATTACGCCCAGCACGTGTTCACCACCATGGATCCGAAGACCACGGTCCTGGCGTATCTCGAAAAGGCGGCGCGCTCGGGACCGGGCTACCTGACCACGCAGCAGGTGCTCGACATGGCCGGCAGCTTCCTGTTCCGCGGCGACGACGTGCGCAAGCGCATCGAGGTGCTCAGCGGCGGCGAACGTTCGCGCCTGTGCCTCGCGGGTCTGCTGCTCGCGCGCTATCCGGTGCTGCTGCTCGACGAGCCGACCAACCACCTCGATTTCGAAACCGTCGAGGCGCTGGCCTCGGCGCTCGGCGGCTACGACGGCACGCTGTTCTTCACCAGCCACGACCGCACCTTCGTCAGCATGGTCGCCTCGCACATCATCGACGTGCGCGACGGCGCGGTGAAGCTGTACCCCGATGACTACGGCGCCTACGTCTACCGCATCGAAAAGGAGGTCCGCGACGAGCAGGCGCCGGGCAAGCCGTCCAAGGGCGAACGCCGCGGCGACACCGGCCGCAAGGAGAAGGACCCGTCGGCGGGAAAACGCCTGGCGCAGATCAAGCAGGTCGAGAAGCAAGTTGCGACGCTCGAATCCGAGAAGCAGCAGCTGATCCAGCGCATGGCCGACGAACCCGGCACGGACACCGCGGCGCGCGGCCGGCGGCTCGCCGAGGTGATGAAGGAACTCGAACGCGAGGAGTCGCGCTGGATGAAGCTGCAGGAGGAGCACGATGCGGGCGGCAAGGCCCACCCGGTGTAACTTCGACCGGATTTCCGCTCACCGATCGGATCTCGGCCTATAGTCCACGCCCATGGCGACCTGTCCGTGCGGTACCACGCGAACGTTCAGCGACTGCTGCGGGCCCTACCTGTCCGGCCAGCGCCAGGCGGAAACCGCCGAGACCCTGATGCGGACGCGCTACACCGCCTACACGCGCCAGCACGTCGACTACCTGCTGCGCACCTACGACCCGGACAGCCAATACCTCTTCGACCGCGAGACCACGCTCGAGTGGTCGCGGCGTTCGCAGTGGCTCTCGCTGGAGATCCGCGCCTGCGACGGCGGAACCCCGCGCGATGAGTCCGGAACCGTGGAATTCGTCGCCTGGTACACCCGCGACAAGCGCAAGCACCGCCACCACGAGGTCTCGCGCTTCCAGAAGATCGACGAGCGCTGGTATTACCTCGACGGCCATTATCCGAGCGCATCGGCGCTGCTGGGGGCCGAGAGCCGGCGGATGAAAAACACCTAGCGGTCGGTTCGGGCTTCTCTTCGGCCGCGCTCACACAGCCGTTTGGCTGGGGCGCATCGCAGGTGTTTGGCTTTGGCTTGAGCTTGAGCTTGAGCTTGGGCTTTAGCTTTAGCTTTAGCTTTAGCTTTGAAGCAATGAGCACGGCGTCGCCGCGCGTCAAATTCCTTCAGCGATCACGACATCATTCGCGGCAACGCATCGCGCCCGTCATGGGGCCATCACCGAAAGCCAAAGCCAAAGCCAAAGCCAAAGCCAAAGCTCAAGCTCAAGCTCAAGCTCAAGCTGGAACTGGAACTGGAACTGGAACTGGAACTGGAACTGGAACTGGAGACTAAACCTCCTCCACCGGCTCCACCGGCTCCTCGGGTTCCGTCCCTCCCGCCCCCCTCAGCACCTGCACCACCTCGGGATGCCGATGCTTGATCACCACTCCGAGCGGCGTGACGTCCTGCTGATCCTTGGCATTCACATCCGCGCCGTGCGCGATCAGGAGCGCGACCACCTCGACATGGCCCTTGGCCGACGCGCGGTGCAGCGCGGTCAGACCCTGCCGATCATGCGCTGACACCGAAGCCCCGCGCGCGAGCAGCAGATCGACCACCCCGCGATGCCCGTTCTCGGCGGCGCGGTACAGCGCGGTCTGGCCATTCTCATCGGCGGCATCGACCTTCGCCCCATGGGTGAGCAGCACGCGCGCGACCTCGCCCTGGCCCAGGGTCGCGGCGTGATGCAGCGCGGTTCCGCCGAGACCGTCGGCGAGATCCGCGCGCGCACCGCGCTTGAGCAGCATGTTGGCGACCTCGAGGTGCGACTTCTGCACCGCCAGGATCAGCGAGGACCAGCCGCTGCCGTCGACCGCGTCGATGTCCGCGCCTTTGGCGAGCAGCAGTTCGGCGAGCTCGGTGCGCCCCGCGGCGACCACCCAGTGAAGGGCGGTCTTGCCGCCGGTGTCTCGGGCGTCGACCTGAGCTCCGCCTTCGAGCAGCGCGGCAGCGACATCGACATGACCATCGGCACACGCGAGATGCAGCGCGGTGAAATCGCGGCGCTTGGCGGCGCGGGCTTCGACGTCGGAGCCGCGCGACAGCAGCATCGAGACCACCTCGAGGCGGCCGTGCGACGCCGCCCAGTGCAACGGGGTCTCGCCTCCGGTGGCCTCGATGGCATCCATGCGCGCGCCCTTGCGGACCAGCAGGTTGACGACGTGTGCATGGCCGCTCGCCGCGGCCCAGTGCAGCGGGGTCGCGCCGTCCTGGTCGCACGCGTCGATGACCGCGCCCTTGCCCAGCAGCACCTCGGCCGCGTCGCGCTGGCCGTGCGCCGCCGCGAGGTGCAGGAGCGTCCAGCCTTCGGATCCGCGCTGACGCATCCATTCGGGATGGTGTTCGAGCATCGATCGCAGATTGGCCACATCCCCGGTCTCGGCATGGCACGACACGGTGATGAACTCGGTCTTGAATCTGCCGCCGCCGGTTGATTGCGCGCTGTGGGAATTGAGAACGCGGTAGTAGGCCGTCGATAGTGCCATGGCGTTGGTCTTAACCGGCGACCGCCGACGGGCAAAGGACTGTCCCCCCTCCTCAGGTCCGGGGCGCCACCCACGCCCGGGGCCTGTGCTGCAGGTACGGGCGCCATAGCATCCCTCACCCCCATGAATCCACCCCCTCCGACCATCCTGTTCGAAGTCCATAACGTCCTGGGCTTCGCGTGGTTCTCATTCACCTTGACGCCGTGGAAGCTGGTCGGGCTGATTGGCGCGCTGTGCTTCACCGCGCGCTGGTTCGTCCAGGCCTGGCACCGCCGCCGCACCAAGACGGCGACCATCCCACCGATCTTCTGGTGGATCAGCCTGGTCGGCGCCGGCTTGACTCTGACGTATTTCGTGTGGGGCAAGAACGACAGCGTGGGGATCCTCCAGAACCTGTTCCCGATGTCGGTCGCGGCGTACAACGTGTACCTGGACCTGCGGTACCGACGGCGCGAAGTTAGTGGTTAGTGGTTAGTGGTTTGGTTGGTGTTGAGCGGCCAGTCGACTTAGCTGTCACCAACCACCAACCACCAACCATCAATTCTTCCCCCCGTGGCTCATCAGCAGCTCCACCACATCGGGATGCCGATGCTTCACCACCACGCGCAGCGGCGTGGTGTCGTCCTGATCGCGGGCGTTGACGTCGGCGCCATGCGCGAGCAGCAGGGCGACGATGTCCGACCGCCCTTTGTACGCCGCGCGGTGCAGCGCCGTCTGTCCGGAATAATCGCGCGCATTGGCGTCGCAGCGGTTGGCCAGCAGTTCGCGCACCACGTCGAGATGTCCGCGCTCGGCCGCCACCCATAACGGGGTCTGGCCCTTGGACTCGCGCGGATTCAGGGGCGCCTTGCGGGTGATCAGCTCCTGCACCAGTTCGAGGTAGCCGTTCTCCGCCGCCCAGTGCAGCGGCGTCATCAGGTATCCATCCGAGCAGTTCACGCGCGCTCCGCGGTCGAGCAGCAGCCGGAACACCTCGCGCTGGACCTTCTGCACGCTGATCAGCAGCGCCGTGGATCCGTGCATCTCCTGCGCCTCGATGTTGGCTCCCCACTCGAGCAGCACCTTCGCCGTTTCCAGGTGGCCCATCAGGATGGCGCAATGGAGCGGGGTCTTTCCCGTGTGGTCGCGGGCCTCGATATCGCATCCGGCGGCGACCAGCAGATCCACGGTGTCGGCATGCCCTTCCGCCGAGGCCAGGTGCAGCGCCGTCTGCTGCTGCAGGGTCGAACGCGAATTCACCGGCGCCCCCCGGGACACGAGATGCTCGACCAGCGCGCGCTGTCCGTGCGTCGCCGCCCAATGCAACGGCGCGCCGCCGGTGCGCCGATCGCGCGAGTCGATGATCGCGCCCGCGTCGAGCAGCAGATCGACCATGTCGATGAGTCCATGCGACGCCGCCCAGTGCAGGGGCGTGGCGCCGATGCGGTCACGCGCATTGACCACCGCGCCGGCCGAGATCAGCATCACCACCGCCTCGGCCTGATCGCGGGCGACCGCGACGTGCAGCAGCGACCAGCCGTCGATGTCGGTCTCGAGGATCCATTCCGGATGGATCGCAAGTTGGACGCGCAGCTGATCGATGTCGCCGGCTTCGGCATATTTCGCGCACGAGACGATGTCGGTCGCCGGCTTCGGGGCTTTGCGTTTGCGCAGGCGATCCTTGATCGCGGTGAAGAACCCGAAGGGCAGGGTCATATCGGCACCCTACCCGGGCGGGTGGCCGGGGTCAAAGCCGCACAGAGTGGAAACGCGCGATTTCCGGTTGAATTCCCGGCCGTGTCCCGCTGATGGTCCGTCGAGGAACAACCATGGCCTTCGCCGCCGACCGCTACGAACGCATGAGATACCGACGATGCGGGCGCTCCGGCCTGATGCTGCCCGCGGTCAGCCTCGGCGGCTGGCAGGCGATCGGCGGATACCGCGACGATGAGCACTCGAAGCGCATCGTGTACACCGCGTTCGATCTCGGCATCACGCACTTCGACTTCGCGAACAACTACGGCACGCCCGCCGGCGCGAGCGAAGCCCTGTTCGGGAGGCTCATCCCAGAGCTGCCGCGCGAAGAGCTGGTGATCAGCTCGAAGGCGGGCTACCGCATGTGGCCCGGCCCGTATGGCGAATGGGGGAGCCGCAAGTACCTGATCGAAAGCTGCGAGGCGAGCCTGAAGCGCCTGCGCGTGGACCACGTCGACATCTTCTATTCGCACCGCTTCGATCCCGACACCCCGCTCGAGGAAACGCTCGGCGCGCTCGAGACGCTGGTGCGCCAGGGCAAGGCGCTGTACGCCGGGATCTCGAGCTACCCCGATCCGCATTTCAGCAACGCCGTCGACATCGTGCGCGCTCGCTCGTGGGCGCCGATCACCATCCACCAACCGTACTACCATTTGCTCGCGCGCGAGGCCGAGCGCGAGGTGCTGCCGACGGCCGAGCGCGCCGGCGTCGGCGTCATCGCCTTCTGTCCCCTCGCGCAAGGCCTGCTCACCGACCGCTACCTCGCCGGCATCCCGACCGACAGCCGTGCGGCGCAGGAGGGCGGCAGCTGGCTGCGCTCGACGCTCACCCCCGACCGGCTCGACAAGGCGCGCAGACTCGACGTCATCGCCAAACGCCGCGGCCAGAGCCTCGCCGAGATGTCGCTGGCCTGGCTGCTCAAGGATCCGCGCGTGACCTCGGTTCTGATTGGCGCCAGCTCGCCCGAACAGGTGCGCACCAATGTGCGATGCCTGGACAGTCCGCCATTCAGCCCCGCTGACCTCACGGATATCGACGCCGCCTGCGCGTGAGGTCGCCTGGGCTTTGGCTTTGGCTTTAGCCTTAGCGGCGCGCACCTCATTGCTGAGCGAGGCGCAACGCAGGCATTCGCCCGAGGCTTTCGCGGCACCGACCCGGACGTCAGATGTCGGAGGTTCAATCCCACCACGTGCCGCTGGCGCCGTCTTGACGTGCCGTTAACACGGGCGCATGCGCGGTTCCGACGCCTCCCAGACCCTGCTTTTCAACTTCGTCACCATCGAGGAACGCGTGCCGGCGAAGCATCCGATCCGCACCCTGCGTTCGGCCGCTGCCGCGGTGCTCGCCGAACTGCGTCCGCGCATCGATCAGGCCTACGACCGCAAGGGCCGCATGGCGATCCCGGCCGAGCAGGTGCTGCGCGCGCTGGTGGTGTGGGCGTTCTACGCCGTGCCGAGCGAGCGTCAGCTGCTGGAGTCATTGGAGTACAATCTGCTGTTCCGCTGGTTCGTCGGGCTCGAACTCGGCGACCACGTGTGGTCGCGCGAGGCGTTCCGGCGCAACCGGCGCCGCCTCCACGATTGCGGCGCGGTCGCGGAATTCCTCGCCCGCCTGTGCGCACGTTCGCGCGGGCGGCTGCTCGCGAATCCGCATTTTTCCGTCAACCGGTCGCTGCTCGAGGAATGGGGCGGGCAGACCTCGCTGACCATGTGACCGCTGCAGGCCAGTAGCTTATGCCAATGCGCCCTTTATGCCCAGTGTCGTTGTGAGCTCGACCCGGACGGCTTTCGCCACCGCTGCCGCCCGAACCCGGGCCTCTTCGACGGTGTCCGCCGCCGCGACGGCGACCGCCAGCCGGCGTCTGCCGCTGCACACCGGCTTTCCGAACAGACGCACCTGACTCTCCGGAATCGCCAGCGCGGTCTCGAGGCCATGGAACACGGGCACCCCATCGCCTTCGCCCAGGATCGCGACGCTCGCGGCCGCGCGCACCAGGCGCACCGGCGGCACCGGCAGCCCGAGGATGGCGCGCGCGTGCAGCGCGAACTCGCTCGACTGCTGGCTGCCGAGCGTCACCAGTCCGGTGTCGTGCGGACGCGGACTGACCTCGCTGAATATCACCTGGTCGGGCCGGCCGTCCCTGCCGACCACGACGAACAGTTCGACGCCGAAGAGGCCGTGTCCGCCCAGGCTCTGCACCACGGTGGTGGCGATGCGCTGCGATTCCGCCCACGCCGCGTCCGACATCGCGATCGGCTGCCAGGATTCGCGGTAGTCGCCGTCGATCTGGATGTGGCCGATCGGCGGACAGCATTGGATGCCGTTCACCGCCGACACCGTCAGCACGGTGATTTCATAATCGAAGTGGACGAAGCCCTCGACGATGCAGCGCCCGGCGCCGGCCCGGCTCCCCTCCTGTGAATAGCTCCAGGCCTTGGCGAGATCGGCGGTCGAGCGCACGACGCTCTGGCCCTTGCCGCTCGAGGACATCAGCGGCTTGATCACGCACGGCCAACCCAGCGCGTCCGCAGCGGCGCGGAATTCCTCAGGCGTGGCGACGAAGCGGTAGGGCGAGGTCGGCAGCCGCAGTTCCTCGGCGGTCAGCCGGCGGATGCCTTCGCGGTTCATGGTCAGACGCGCCGCGCGCGCCGATGGCACCACATGCCATCCTTCCGATTCGAGCTGCGCCAGCACATCGGTGGCGATCGCCTCGATTTCGGGAACGATCAGGTGCGGTTTTTCCATCTCGACCGTCCGCCGCAGCGCCGCGCCGTCGAGCATCGAGAAGACGTGGCTGCGGTGCGCGACCTGCATCGCCGGCGCGTTCGCGTAGCGATCGCAGGCGATCACCTCGCAGCCGAGGCGCTGCAGCTCGATGACGACTTCCTTCCCCAATTCACCCGAGCCCAGCATCAGCACGCGGGTGGCGGACGGGGACAAGGGCGTGCCGATCGGGGGCATGGTGGCTCCTGGGGGAAGACGCTAGTCCCGCGTCAGGTCAGACAAGGTGGGGATAGTGAGGTTCTGGGTCCTACGTTCTGAGTTCTGTGGCCATCGAGCACTGGTGCGGGTCTGCTTGAAGTTGTCGTCGACCCAGAACCCAGAACCCAGAACCCAGAACTTAGAAGCCAGAACGCTCCTACCAAACCACCCCCACCCCGAACCATCCTTCCCACGCGGTCGTGGTGCCGCTGCCGTCGAGTCCGTGTCGCAGGTGCGCGCCCTCGCCGTAGAGGAAGAGCGTGCGGTTGAGGCGCCACGGGATGCGCAGCCGGGCTTCGGTGGCCAGGTAGCGCTGCCCATCGACGTAGCCGATGACACGGTCGATGGTCAAGCGGAACGCGGACATTTCCGGACGCCCGAGCAGGCAGCCGCCGATGCGGTAGGTGCGGACGATGTCGTCGCGGGCGATGCCGAGATGCAGCAGTCCCGCGACCACGTCACCTGCGAGGAGCAGCTTGCGATCGCGGCTGTAACCGGCGCCGACTTCCACGCGGTACAGAGGAAAATGACCGCGCCAGCGCTGCTCGGCATAGGACCCATCGGCCTCGAAGCAGCCCTCGCGGGGGCTGATGCGATCGGTGCCGACCGATACCGAGACCGCGCGCACGGTCAACTGCGTGCCTTCATGATCATCGCGTCGGCACTGGAGCCCGGCCTCGCCATCGATCAGTTCTCCTTCGTCGCGGCGGCCGATCAGCACGCCATCGAAACGCTTCTCGGTGCCCGCGCCGATCAGGCCGTAGAGCAGCACGAACTCCTCTTCGCTGTCGAGATGCCGGGGGTGCGGGCGCTCGCGCGGACCGTCGAGCGTGGGCTGCACCGCGGTGGGCGGCTCGAGCGGCTCGAGCGACGGAGTCGGCTCGACCGGGACCGGCGCCGGCACCGGATCGATCACCGGCGGCGCTTCCTGCGCATTCACGGCGATCAGGGTTGCCATGCAGGCGATGACGGCGAACGGGCGCATGCGATCTCCTGGGTGCCCGCTCAAGGTCGCGGGGGCCGGCATCGTTTCACCATTTGCTGCCGGGGCCAGCCGCCGATCGGCGCTCCGGCGCAGACTTCCCTGGGAAACGGCAGGCCCAGACTCCGGCCCCGGGAGCACGTATGACCACGGCCGTCGCCAAGAACCGCTACATGCTCAGGCGATCGCTGTTCCCGTGGAAATTCGCGGAAACCATCGAGGAGACGGCGACCTTCGCCGCGGCTCACGGCATCCAGGAGGTGATCTGGAAGATCGACTGCGAGGAATTCAGCCATGGCCTGCCGACCCACGATCAGATCCGTGCGTACCTGCCGTGGCTCGAACGGTCGCGCGAGCGGCTCGCCCAGGTCGGCGTCGCCATGTCGATCAATCCCTGGGCGACCCAGGGCATGCGGGATGCGGGTTGGGACCTGCGCGCGGTGTTCCCCGATTTCGAATGGATGGTCGACATCACCGGCGTGACCGCGCGGTCGCAGGCCTGCCCGATGAGCCCTGGCTGGCGCGCATGGCTGCTGTCCTCGTTCGCGCTCTACGCCGGAATAAAGCCCGACGTGCTGTGGATCGAGGACGATTTCCGCGTCCACCGCCACCGCCCGGTCCTGTACGCCTGTTATTGCGACCGCCACGTCGCGAGCTTTTCGCAGAAGGTCGGCCGCACCTTCACGCGCGAGACGCTGGCCGCCGAGATCCTCAAACCGGGAGCGCCGTCGCCGGTGCGCGCGCAGTGGTTCTCGCACGTCGGCGGGAACATGGCCGAGGTGCTCGAGCTGCTGGCGGCGCGTGTGTATGCGACCAATCGCGAGTGCCGCCTGGGCCTGATGTGCAGCCACCCGGCGATGCACGCGACCGAACGCCGCGATTGGGACCGCTGCATCCGCGCCATCACCGGCCATCACGACCATGCGGTGATCCGGCCGGCGATGGGCAACTACCAGGAGGCCACACCACGCGGACTGTACGACTCCCGCCAGCTGGTGTCCTCCACGCTCGCCTGCGTGCGCGCGCCCGTGCTCGCCTGCAGCGAGATCGAGAACTGGCCGTTCTCGCGCTACTCGAAATCCGTGGCCTTCGCCCGCGCCCAGGTGCTGCTGTCGGCGCCGCTGCGCTGTCCCTCGATGAGCCTGAACTTCTACGACCACACCGGCACCGCGCTCGCCGAGGAGCCGCAGTACGGCCGCATGCTCATGGACATCCGCCCGCGCGTCGACGCGCTGGTCGACGCCTATCGCCCCGACGGCCGTGAACGCGGCATCGGCATCCTGCACGCCGAGGATGGCGGCGACGCCACGCACCTCACCGCCGGGCAGGACTTCTCCGCCATCTCGATGGGCGGCGAACCATGGGCCGACATCCTGCAGGCGATGGGCGTCGGCGTGAGCTGGCAGACGGCGGACGCCGTCGCGGTCTCAGGCCAGAAGCTGCGCGCGCACGCCGCGCAGCTCGACGAGCTGTTCGCGAAGGGCGTGCTGCTGGATCTCTCCGCGCTGGAAACCGTGATCGCGATGGGGCGCGGCGACCTCGTCGGCGTCGCCCTCGCGTCGACGTTCGTGCGCAAGGATCGTGCGACTCCGATGGAGGAGTTGGTCGATCCCGCCTTCGGCGGTGCGCCGCACCGGATGGTCACCGTCGACCACGTCGGATTGACGGCGCGCGTCGGCGAACTGACGCTCTCTGCCGGAGCGCGCGCGATCTCGCGACTCGTGGATCCCGATCTGCACGAACGCATGCCGGGCGTGGTGCTGTTCGAGAACCGCCTCGGCGGTCGCGTGGCCGTCTACCCCTACGATCTCGCCGGCGGCATGCCGACGTGGTTCCTGAACTGGCATCGGCAGCGGCAGATCGCCGCGGTGTCCGCGTGGCTCTGCCGCGACCGCCTGCCGCTGATGGTCTCGGGAGGTGCGTACGCGCTGCCGATCCGCACGGATTACCCGGATCGCACGCTGGTGTCGGTGATGAACCTGTCGCTCGACGAGTGGCCCGAGGTGGTCGTGACCACCGATAGCGAGGGCATGGGGAATCGGGTCCAGCGATTGAATCGCGAAGGCGCCTGGGTCCCGGTACCGGCGGCGAACGCGCTGCGCAGCGGTGTACATCTCACCATCACGTCGCGAGATGCGATCGGGGTGATGGAGGTCGCGACGTTCCGGATCACCTGAGCCGGGGCGGACACGTAGTCGACCACTGCTTTGCCTTCGGCTTGAGCGAGCTCACCGCCATCGGCGCCTCCGTCAGGTGTGATATCCCGTCAGCCAGACCCCGTTGGCAGAGTCAGGGATGGGAATGCGATGCTCTGCAGCCTTTCGACC
>JACDEN010000034.1:4057-11865 GCA_013816415.1 Planctomycetota bacterium | reverse complement strand
CGATCCTTCGGCTCGAACGGCGAGATAACCAGCAATCGCCCGGCGCTGATGGCCTCCCGCCAGGCGATTGCTAACCGCATCTCGTCGATCCCTCGCGCCGGGCAAATCACGATTGGCTGCCTGCCCTTCAAGAGCAACGCCAGGCACTCCTGCTCCATTGGTGAATGGAATCCGCCGATGACCGCCACGCCGGCCGGCACGGCGAAGGACGCCGTGCGGGCCGCACCTCCCGGCAGATAGGTGCCGCGCGCAATCCAGATCTCGTCGCCGGCGCCGGCGGCCGCCAACGCGGTCGCCAGCGCCGGATAGGCGTTGGTCCAGGAGCTTCCGGTTCCGGCTCCCGCAGCTGCGGCATCGACGTAGAGCTGCGCGCCCCACCCGCTCGCGGCCGCGGCGGCGAGCAGCAGCGGCCGCGAGAAGGGCGCCGCACGATGCGCCGATGCGATGACGATCGGGTGCACGATGCGAGGATAGAATCGTCCCGCGAGCGCGCCAGCCCGGTCGGGGAATCACGGCGATGCGACTGGATTCATGTAGAAAGTCCGCTTCGATCGGTTGTTCCATTCGCTCCAACAGTCGCGCTGCGGCGGGTTGGGGCTGCGGCGCTTTACTCGTCCAGCGCCGCAGGGCACCATGAGCCGCGTCCGGAGCCACCATGGGCACGCATATCCTGCTCGATGCCGTGGATCACGCGATCGCGGCGCATGGCCTGATCGAGGCCGATGGACGCGCGGCGCTGCTCGCGCGCGCGCGCGCCGCGGCTCCGTCGTCGGTCGATGATTTCGCGGCATGGCTGCGCGCGCAGCAGGGAGTATCGCCGCGGCTCGTCGAGCGCCTGCTGCAGCTGCTGCCTCTGCACGGCGTCGACCGCTTCGGCCCGTTCCGGCTGCTCGCGCATCTCGCGGACGGGGGCATCGGTTCGGTGTGGCTCGCCACCGACGACGATCAGCGTCTGGTGGTGGTGAAGCACCTGCAGGCCCGTGGTGGCCGCCACCCCGAGTACCGCCAACGCTTCGAGCGCGAGGCGCGCCTGATGGCGTCCATCGACCACCCGCACATCGCGCGCGGGATCGCCAGCGGCATCCACGACGGCGCTCCGTTCCTGGCGCTCGAGTACGTGCGCGGCCGCGACGTCCAGCACATCATCAACGACAGCGTCTTCCTCGACGAGGGCGCCACGCTGCGCATCGTCATGCAGGTGGTCGACGGCTTGGGCGAGATCCATCGCCACGGACTCGTCCACCGCGACCTCAAGCCGGGCAACGTCATCCTCACCGACTCCGGAATCGCCAAGCTCGTCGACTTCGGAATCGCCCGGTCCACCAGCGACGCCCGCACCTTCTTCACCGCCGAGGGCAACAGCGTGGGCAGCCCGGCGTTCATGTCCCCCGAGCAGATCGCCGGCCGCAAGGATCTGGACATCCGCTCCGACATCTACGCCATCGGCGCGCTGCTCTACACCTGCCTCGCCGGCTGCCCGCCGTTCGCCGGGTCGGTGCCCGAGGTCGTGAAGGCGCACCGCACCGCCGCGATTCCCGATATCCGCCGGGCGCGCCCCGATGTCTCGCAGGCGACCGCAGCGGTGATCGGACGCTGCCTCGCCAAGCATCCGCAGGAGCGCTTTGCCGATCCGGCGGCGCTCGCCGCGGCGCTCGCCGAGGCGCATCTCCAACTGCTGGCGCCCGCGCATCCGCATCCGCATCTGGCTGCGGCGCCAGAGACCGTCGCGATCGGGCGCGCGGCCGATTCCACCGCGCTCGTCCGGATGGCGGCCGCCGGGTCGTGCGCATCGGCAGCGACGGCGAGGATGCCCAGCCGTCCGGATCCACGCAGCTGCACCACCGGCGTGTGCGCCGCCGCCGCCGGCGGAGCCATCCTGCGGCGCATCACGCTCGAGACCGCTGGCGGACGGATGCGCACGTGCCTGTTCGGGGGGACCTCGCTGATCCTGGGCAAGCTGCGCAGGAAACCCGTGGATGTGTGCCTGCGCAATTACCCCGTTCCCGAGCATGCCGAACGTTGCTCCGCCATCGGGCGCATGCACTTGCGGATCGACATCGACACCCTCGGATGCGTGGTGACCGACCTGGGAAGCGCGAACGGCACGCGGATCGACGGCGAGCGGATGCTGGGGGCACGGCCGCTGGAGCGCGACCGCCGCTATCGCCTCGACATCGCCGACGTGGTCACGCTGTCCGTGCGCTGTTACGGTTCGCCACGCGATGGCGGCGGATACGAGACCGACTGCGTCGTGATCACCCGCATCGGCAACCACCCCGATCTCGCATACGCGCTGGTGGCCAAACGGATCACGCTCGGTGGTCCGGGTTCGCAAGCGCCGATCGGCAGCGGAAGCGACGCGGGCGACCTCCGCTTCTCCGAATCGGGCTGGGGATGGAACCCAGCCGGAGCGGGCTCGGGATCGATGCCGGCCACGGTCGGAACGGAACTGGTGTGCGGCGCCAGCTACCTGCGCATCGCGCCGGGACGATTCTCCGATTTCGATTGATCGCACGTCGTTGAGCGCGCGGCCGGATCAGCCGGATCCGATGCAGCACCGATGTCGCGCAGCGCGTGGTCAACCGACCGCCAGTCGAAGGTCAGGATGCTCCGCCACAGACCACTCAATGGAGGTGTCCGAGAAAGATCGGAACACCCTGTCATCCCGCCGACATTGCTTTATGAGCACCTACCCCTGGAGATCCCATGACCCCGTTCAACGCCTTCCGCGCGGCGGCCCTCTCGACCGCCCTCCTGCTGGCAGGCACATTCGCTGCCGCTGCCGACCAGGCCCCCGCCAAGGAGACGGCCAAGCCCTACCCGCTCGACTACTGCATCGTAAGTGGCGACAAGCTCGATGGCGACATGGGCAAGCCCATCACCGTCGTGAAGAACGGCCAGGAGTTCAAGCTCTGCTGCAAGGGCTGCATCACGGAGATCGACAAGGACCCGAAGAAGTTCGAGGACAAGCTGGCCGCCGCTCAGAAGAAGGACGCCAAGGCCGGAGATACGAAAGACGGCGCGGCGAAGCACGACGATACCGGTCATGACCAGACGGACGCTCCTAAAGACCGCCACGACCACTGAGGTTGTTTGAACCACACGCTGACGGGGTGGCCGCCACACCGGTCACCCCGTTTCCGTCGCTCCAAGGAATCCACTGATGTTGCGAACCGTCCTGCTGCTGGCCGGATTGGGGCTCGTCGCCTGCGGCGAACGTTCGGTCGTCGAGGTACCAGTCACCCATCCCGCGCATGCGGACGCCACCGAAGCCCCGGTGCCGGTGGCGTCATCCACGTTGGCGCTGCCCGCGAACACCCACGAGCCCGCAGGGTTCGATGTTCCGCGCCACCAGATCGACGAGCCTCGTACGCATGCAGACCCCACGCCCAGCGGAGCCGGTGAGCACCAGGCGGAGCCGGCAGGTTCGGGCGCGGGCCCAGCGCACGACCACGCCGAACCTGTCGACGGCGCGCATCACGACCAGGAGGCCCACCAGGAGCACGCCGGAGCCGATGCCGGTCATGGGGCGACTCCAGACGCTGGCACGTGGACCTGTCCGATGCACCCAGAGGTCCTATCCGACCAGGCGGGGCGGTGTCCGACCTGCAACATGAAACTCGTGCCGAAGAAGGACCAGAGCAAGACGGGCGACAAACCATGAGGCGCGCCATTCCCGTGATGATCGGGGTGAGCGTTGCGCTCGCAGGCTGCGGCGGTACCCGCGACCAGGGGTTCACCGACGTGCAGAAGACGGTTTCGCAGCGGACCACCGCGAAGATCCATTGGGACCAGGGCAGCACCGAGGACGAGCAGTCTGCCGCGGCGGTCAAACAGCTGTTGTCGCACGAGCTGGGCGTTGATGAAGCGGTGCAGATCGCGTTGTTGAACAACCGTTCATTGCAGGCCGTGTACCAGGATCTCGGAGTCGCCCAGGCGGATCTCGTGCGAGCGGGACTGCTGCGCAATCCGGTGTTCGATGTCAGCGCGAAATTCGCACGCGGTGGTGGCGTCCGACTCGAGCTGTCGATCGTCGAGGATTTCCTCGACCTGTTCTTCATCCCGATGCGCAAACGTCTCGCCGAGACGGCGATCGAAGGAGCCAAGGCGCGGGTCGCCGGGGCCGTGATCGACCTGGCCACGAATGTCCGCGTCGCGGTCTACCGCCTGCAGACCACTACGCAGGCCCTGGAGCTGCGACGGACGGTCGTCCAGGCGGCCAGCGCAGCCTACGATCTGACGCAGCGGCTCCGGGCCGCTGGAAACATCACGAAGCTCGACCTGCTGGAGCAGCGGGGCGTCTTCGAGGAAGCGAAGATGCACCTCGGGCAGGCCGAAGTCGAGGTCGACGAGCTACGTGAACATCTGAATTCGCTGCTTGGCCTGTGGGGCGACGAGACGCAATGGATCGTCGCGCCGCGGCTCCCGGACATGTCGGCCGACGAGATGCCGATGGACGGCCTCGAGCGCCGGGCCATCGAACGCAGCCTGGATCTCGCCATCACCCGCTCCGAGATCGCCCTGCACGCGCAGCGGCTGGGGATCGCCCGTCCATTCGGAGCCATCGGGAACGCCGATCTCGGCGTCGCTGCGGAGAAGGAGATCGACGGTACCTGGGCCGTGGGTCCAGCGGCATCGGTGCCGCTTCCGATCTTCAACTTCGGGCAAGGAGCCGTGGCGGAAGCCCGGGCAGAATTGCGTCGCAGCCAGGAGCTCTATGCCGCCCAAGCGATCGAGATCCGCTCCCGCGTGCGGACCGCGCGTTCGCGACTGCTCGCGAATCGGGCTCGGGTGGACTACCTGCAGCAGGCGATGCTGCCATTGAGACGCGCTGCCGTCGAGGAAACCCAGCTCCACTACAACGGCATGCTCGCGAGCCCGTTCCGTCTCATCCAGACCAAGCAGAACGAGATCGCGGCGGGAGTGGACTACGTCGAGGCGTTGGGTGGATACTGGATCGCTCTGGCGATGCTGAATCAGCTCCTGGACGGCCGTGTGCCCATGGATGCCGGAAGCGACTCGGCGGCGACCTCACCGCGGATGATGGGTGGACAAATGGATCGGGGACACTGATGGCACCGCACCACACCTGCTTCGCCCGCTTGGCGAGCCTCATGCTCACCGGATCCCTGATCATGGGCGCTGACGAGGCGCCCAAGGTGCCCAAGGTGCCCGCTCCGCAACCCGGAGCCGTGGCCGAGCACGGCGCGGCGCATGCCGATGCCAAGGCCACTGCGAAGACCCTGCCACCCGGCGAACCTGGCACGGACTACACGCCGGTGGTGGTTCCGAACGGAACTACCCTGCCGTGGAAGGTCGTCGACGGGGTGAAGGTGTTCCACCTGACCGCGGAGCCGGTGCAGCACGAGTTCGCTCCTGGACTGGTCGCCACGGTCTGGGGCTACAATGGCCAGAGCCCGGGCCCCGTGCTCGAACTCGTCGATGGTGATCACATCCGCGTCTACGTCACCAATCGCCTGCCTGAGAAGACCTCGGTCCACTGGCATGCGATCCTGCTGCCGAATGCGCAAGACGGCGTTTCTGGCCTGACCCAGTTGGGCATCCCGCCCGGTGAGACCGTGAAATACGAGTTCACGGTGCATCAGCAGGGCACGTTCATGTACCATCCGCATTTCGATGAGATGACCCAGATGGGCATGGGCATGATGGGGATGATCGTGATCCATCCGCGAAATCCGAAGGGGCCCAAGGTCGATCGCGACTTCTCGATCATGCTCACCGAATGGGCGATCAAGGCGGGAACATCGCGTCCGGACACCAACGAGATGATGGAATTCAACATTCTGACCATGAACAGCAAAGCCTTCCCCGGCACCGCGCCGTTGGTGGTCAAGCTCGGCGAGCGTGTACGTATCCGATTCGGCAATCTCGGGGCGATGGACCATCACCCGGTTCATCTGCATGGCTACCAATTCAAGGTCGTCGCGACCGATGGTGGCGATGTCGAACAGGCAGGCCAGCAGCCCGAGACCACGGTGCTGGTCCCCGTGGGCAGCACGCGCGCCATCGAGTTCGTGGCGGATGCCCCCGGCGACTGGGCGATGCATTGCCACATGACCCACCACATCATGAATCAAATGGGCCATGGCCTGCCGAACATGGTGGGGGTCGATGCGGGAGACCTCGATGAGCAGATGAGGAAATTGCTGCCAGATTACATGACGATGGGCCCGACCGGCATGGGCGAGATGGCCGAGATGGGCATGAAGATCCCTGAGAACAGCATTCCCATGGTGGGCGCGGATGGGCCTCATGGCTATATCGACATGGGCGGCATGTTCACCGTGCTCAAGGTGCGCGATGGCATCACCACCTACGAGGACCCGGGCTGGTACGCGCAGCCCAAGGGAACCGAGGTGGTCACGGCTTCGCCGGAGGAGCTGAGGCGCGACGGGATCGAGATCGACCCTCCACCCGCTGTTCCAGCGAACGGAACGCCATCGGCACCGGCCGCGACGCCGGGTGCGGCCATGCCGCACGAGCATCAACACCACTAGGTGACCACGACCAATGGAGCGTTCATGAACTGGTTACGCGATCGCAGGTTCTGGGCTGGGGTCGCCGTCACCGCCGCAATCGGAGTCGTTGTCCCCGTATCCGTCATCGCCTCCGGCCTGTACAACATGTCCGCGCTGCCTGAGCCCGATGCGCTGGAAGATACGGTCGGCCCATGGATGCTGAACCGCTCCCGAGCGCACCGCGCTCCGAACACGGTGAATCCGTTCGCGGATAGTCCTGCCGCGATCGCCGCGGGTCTCGAGCATTTCAGCGCCAATTGTCTTCCGTGCCATGGAACTCCCTCCGCTCCGGCGGCTGAATTCGCCCAGGGACTCCATCCAAACGCTCCTCCGCTCACCGTACCCCGCATCCAGGCGCTCAGCGACGGCGAGCTGTTCTGGACGGTGAAGAACGGCGTCAGGATGACCGGGATGCCCGGATTCGCCGCTACCCATGACGATCAGGATATCTGGCACATCGTCGCGGCTGTGCGTCACCTATCGAGGTTGTCACCCGAGCAGCAGCAGCTGATGACAGCGCCCTCAAAGGGACACCACCACGGCGGTTCCGAGGGCGGGAAGGACACATCGTCAGGAAGCATGGATCACGGCACGACGGACCACGGCACGACGGATCACGGCACGACGGATCATGGTGGGATGGATCATGGATCCATGAAACCCGCTGGCCACGACGTGGCTGATCACCAAACCAGCGAAGCTGAATCAGGACCAACGGTTCGCTGGTACACGGATGTCGAGCAGGCGACCACGCAGGCGAAGATCTCGAGCGTGCCGATCCTCGCGAACTTCAGTAGCAGCGAAGACGGCGATGTGTCCCTCACGCTCACGAAGGAGGTCTTCGACACGACGGCCTTCAAACAGTGGGCAGCGGCGCATGTCGTTCTCCTCGCGGTGGAGCACTCCCCGAAGAAGGGCCAGGCCGACGAGGTCATGGAAAAGATCAAGGCATTGGAGTCGACCTATGCGGTGCAGCGCTTTCCGACTGTCGTCCTGATGACTCCAGAAGGGAAGCGCATTGGGCAACTTGGATATGTGGCCGGGGGCACGGACGCGTGGATCCAGGCAGCTGAAGCCATTTTGAAACACTAATCGGACCAGGATCGCGCGACCGACCATCGGTAGTAGAGCATGATCCGCATCGTGCATAGGTAATGCCGCGAACATCCTAACGTCAGGGTGACGGAGGCAGGCTGCCGTCATCGAGGTGCCCATGTCCGACTGCTGTTCTGGCGCTGACATCGTGAACGCGCTGCGGCTGAGGAAGAC
>JACDEN010000034.1:0-4047 GCA_013816415.1 Planctomycetota bacterium | reverse complement strand
GAAGACACGGCTCTGATGGCTGGGTCTAGTGGTGGAACACATGTTCGATCGAGTATGCCAATCTCATCCGGAGCACGATCGGATCGCTGACATCGGAAAGTCCGAATGCCGGCTCGACGCGGGCACTCCAGTTCTGCGAGAGCACGTAGGTGAAGACGGGGCCGAGGTATTGCTGTTCGCGCTGCCAGTAGAAGCCGAACTGCTTGGAGTTGCCGAGAGCTCCGATCATCTCCACGCCGTATCCGAGTCGTCGCAGGGAGAAGCCTGGTGGCGCGGATGTATCCCGCATGACGATTGGTAATCCGAAAAATAATACATCGGCGGGAGAAATCGTTCAGTTCATGGCCACTGCTTTGCGAAATAGTAGGAAAGGGCCCACGTCAGAGGCTTACCGAGGATTGGCTGAAACGCCTCGACGCGGTTGAACGTCCGCTTCGGTACAAAGAAGTGGTCGATCGGCGTTGAATCGCCGATGACCTGTGCCGCCACACATTCGCCGGCGAGGACGCTCCATGGCAACCCGGCACCGCACATCGCGACGTAATGCCCAGGCTCCGTCGGACTGCGCCCCGCGATGGGCAGCAGATCCTTGCTCATACCGATGAATCCCTGCCAGGCGTGTGTAAAACGCGCATCCTTCAAACCAGGAAATCGTTGGCGCGCGTACCGTTCAATCTTTCGGAACGCGCGAGGGTTGGGATTCTCCTTCGCGGCATAGGTCTCGGACAGCAGACCTCCTCCGACGAGAAGCCGCCCTTCGCCGGTTCGGCGAAAGTACTGGTAGATGAGATCTGAATCACAGACGAGGAGTGGCGCCTCCGGAAAAATGTGTTGCCACATGTCATCCGTAAGCGGTTCGGTGACGGTGAGGAAGGCTTGTGCGTGGTAGGTGTCCTTTGTTTCGATGCCAAGTACGGGCGCGTACCGATCGAGAGACAAGACGATCGTTTGCGATTGGGCGACGGCATCGTTGGTGCGAACCGCATTCGAAAGGATCTCCGTAACCGGCGATCCCTCGAAGCAACGACCGCCGGCTGCGATGAACGCCCGTTTGAGTCCCTGTGCGTACGCAAACGCATTAATGGCGAACGTCCCGAAGGTCCGCACTCCAGCGGTGAAACCTTCCCCGCCGAGGATCTCGGTTATGTGCTCGCGATCGTACCAATCGGATCGAAATCCGAGGCGCTCGTGCGCCTCATGCTCCTTACGGATGGCTGCAATCTTTCCCGTCGTATTTGCCGCTAAAAGACTATCCGCCGGCACGAAATCACATTCGATCTGCAACTGATTGATTTCGGAGCGAATCCGCTCGCACGCGTGCTGCGCGGCTCGCCATAAAAGTGTAGCGTCCGATGCGCCAAAGCGGATCACCAGTTGACCAAGACCGAGTTCGCTGTCGGGCGTGATGAAGCCGGAACTCCTCCCGGTGGCTCCGGCGCCGCACTCCGTTGCTTCTAGGAGCACGACGTCTTTCCCCATCGTCCGTAGTCGCAGAGCCGCGGTGAGGCCGGCGATTCCACCGCCCACGATGACGACGTCCGCGTCAATGCGCCCGCTCGCAGCCGGCGCTGGCTGAGTGCTTACTTGATCATACCAATAGACCCGTCGAATTGCCACATGGCGCGGTTTGTCACTGGTTAATGGTTTGATTCCAGTCGCGGGTTCAAGGTTTCGTATGTCGTGGTTCGGAAAGCTTGCAGGATTTTTACAAAACCGGGACATCTCTTCCTCGAAGGTGAACAATGCGCATGTGCAGCTCCAACCGCTATTGATCTCAAGGACTGGCCGCTGGTGGCGGTATCGCCACGACATTGGACTCCGCAGCGACCCGGTATCGGTCAGGATCAGCCGCCGTGAGGCGAGCACATGCCGGTGAGCACACACGGAACAGATGCAGAGCGACGTCGGCCTCCATGTGTCCATGATTTTCGGCATTGGTGGTGATCGGAGGCAAATCCAGCGCCACAGGCCCTCCGCAAACCGGACAGATGGTGTTTGTGGCCGCAGTGTCGTTTTCCATGATCATACCTTTCGAGACTGGTCGGACCGGTTGAGTATCCGGAGTTCGGTCGGACTGCTGGCTTAAGCCCGCTGCTGCGCACGGTCACGGTCACGGTCACGGTGATGGCGAGCATCGCATCCCCAGTGTACGGAGTATCGACTCGCTCAGCGCACAAAATGATGATAACCTGATTGGACAACCTGGATAAAGTATCTGTATCGGCATGAGATGGCTTCCTGTCGGACCGCGGATTCGCAATTGCAATTCCACGTATATTTACAACAAGGGGACTGAATTCGCATCCTTGCCTTCGCCGACAACCAACTCACCGTCGAGCGAGGCGTCGTTCGCGTTTTACCCTCGCCGAAGGAGGGGCCGTACCGGCCGTGCATTGACACCCTGTTCCGCTCGACAGCGGCGGAGTACGGCAAGCGGGTCGTGGGGGTGGTGCTCTCGGGAATGCTTTCTGACGGCACGACCGGCTTGGTCCTCATCACTGAGGGCGGTGGCGTCACCGTGGTCCACGACCCGGATGAAGCGAAGGAGAGCAGCATGCCCGAGAGCGCGATCATCGGCGACCACGTCCAATTTCGCCTGCCAGTGCGGGAGATTACCCTCCTTCTCGTCAAACTCACCGCCGGAACTCAAGACGTGACGAAAGGACCGTGATCTTAACGCTGCCTTCTTAGCCTCTCGTGGAGAACACCACTGATTGGCCTTCATCTTGCGACGAACGCCGTAGCGTGCAGCCTCGTTGACCCACGGCGTCGAGTCGGAGTGAAGCATGCGCATCAGTCCGCTTGTAGCCCTATCGGCCGTCTCCCTCCCACTCGTTGTCGTTCTGCTGGCGTACCTCCAGTGGGGGATCATGGGGCTACCGTCGCTCGGCGGGTTCCACGAACCTCTGGCTGAGTCGCACCATGGCTTCCCTTGGTGGCTTCGCCTCACGCACTACGTCAACTTCTTCTTCTTGGTGTTGTTGATCCGCAGCGGCCTGCAAATCCTCATGGATCACCCGCGACTGTATTGGAACGTCCACTGCACCCCGGGGACCGAGTGGCTGCGCCTGACCCCGATCACCGTGCCAACGGATCGTTTGTGGACAGCGAAGGAAGATGCCCGTCACCTGTCGCCGTTGATCGGCCTGCCCGGTTACCGCCACACCGTCGGCATGGCGCGCCACTGGCATTTCCTCAGCGTCCTGTTCTGGATCGTGAACGGGCTGTTGTACGTGGCCCTCCTGTTCGGTACCGGCGAATGGCACCGCCTGATCCCCGCGTCGTGGCACGTCCTGCCCGAAGCCTGGGCGGTCTTCGTTCATTATGCGACCTTCCATCTTCCCCAGGAACCCAACGGATTCTCCCATTACAATGCGCTCCAACAGTTGTCGTACTTCTCGGTGGTGTTCATCCTCGCTCCGCTGGCTCTCATCACTGGACCGTCGATGTCACCTGCCTTCACCGCACGGTTTCCCTGGTACCCACGGCTGCCGGGGAACCGCCAGATCGGACGGTCTCTCCACTTCTTCGTGATGTGCGCATTCATCGCCTTCACCGGCATGCACGTGGCGATGATCGCTATTACCGGATTGACCCAGAACATGAACCACATCGTGGTTGGCACCGACGCTGCCGATGCAACAGGACTCTGGATCGGAGCCATTGGGATCACGCTCATCATCGGCATCAATGCCCTAGCGAATTGGATGGCTTGGCGGCAGCCCCGGCTGGTTCAGCACGCAGCCAAGTTGATGATCACGCCGATCATGCGCTTGTTCTTCGGGCGAGCGATTCCAACCGCCCAGTTCGCGCCGCAAGACATCTCGCCCTATTTCTGGGTGAATGGAAAGGTTCCCACCTCTAGTGAATGGGAGAAGCTCGAAGCAGATGACTTTCAGAATTACCGCCTCAAGGTCCATGGAGCCATTGGTAAGCCGGTAGACCTCTCGTTGGATGAGATTCGAGCACTCGGATTGAGCGAGCAGATCACGTTGCATCACTGCATCCAGGGGTGGTCAGGGATCGCTCGGTGGGGAGGTCTACGGA
>JACDEN010000405.1 GCA_013816415.1 Planctomycetota bacterium | reverse complement strand
ACGAGATGCTGATAGGTGAGCCGAGATCCTACCGGACTCGCATGGGCGTGATGGCGCGGATGACGTCGTCGTGGATGCAACGTCTTGACGCGCGGCTCGGCGACGGTCATTGCGCTGAAGCTGAAGCTGAAGCCGAAGCTAAACCTGAAGCGTGATCACGGATTCTTCGCGTCGCCTTTGGCGTCCGCCTTGATGTCGCTCTTGGCATCCGGCTTCGCTTCGCGCTCGTTGGACAGGATCGCCTGGTCGCCCTCCTTGACGTCGTCGCGCGGGTCGACCAGCGAACCGGGGACCAGCTGGCAGTACGAGAGGCCGTCCTTCACCTGGACCACCGCGCACACCCCGACCGGAAGATTGTTGCGGCGGATGGCGAAGCGGTTGCCGACGATCACGCCGTTCTTCGAGCCGGCGCCGATGATCGCCTTGCTGACGCGTCCATCGCTGCCGATGTCGATGGCGTAGACCTTGGTCGTGATGGTCTTGGCCGGCTTGGGTGCGTCGACCGCTGGAGCGGCGGGTGCGGCGGGCGTCGTGCCTGCGGTATTCGACGGCCCACCCGCGACCGGATTCCCGGCGGGCTTGACCTCCACCGCGACGCCATCGAGCAGCGCGGTCGCCTGGCGCGCGCTCGTCTTGGGATCGATCGCCGGCTGCGCCTGGGTCGATGACGAGGCGGAGGCCTTCGGGTGGGCCGACGCCAGCGCGATCTGCATCACCAGCGAGGCGTCGTAGAGCGTGACCCGGCCGGCGAGCAGCCCCTGCGCGAGGGCGTTGAGCTGGCCCGCAAGCGCGGCTTGGCCGGCGATCTCCGGGTCCTTCGCGCGGCTCTGGATGATCTCGGCGGCGATGCGCGTCGCCTCGTCGAGCGTCGCGCCGTTTTCCGGCGGCGGCGTCGTGGGCGTCTCGGCGCTCCACGCAGGTGCGGTGGCGACGGCGAAAACCAGGCAGGCGATGAGCAGGCGGAGCATGGAGGCCTCGATTGGCTTATGGATGGATCAACGGGCGCGGTCGGCGGCGGGGGTCTTCTGGTCGCGGCACCAGCGGATGCTTTCGGTGATCGTCGATGCGAGATCGTGCTGCTGGGACCACCCCGTGAGCCGCTGCAGCTTCGTCACGTCGGGGATGCGGCGGCGCATGTCCTCGAATCCGCCTTGCGGAAAAGCCTGCTCATAGGGCACGTATGCGAGGGTCGAGCGGCTGCCGGCCGCGGTGATCACCTGCTCGGCGAGCCCGGTGATCGTCACCTCCTCGGACGATCCGATGTTCACCACCTGCCCGATCGCCTGGGGTGAATCGATCAGACTGGTGATCGCGGTGACCGCGTCGCTGACGTGCAGGAAGCAGCGCGCCTGCTGGCCATCGCCATGGACCTCGAGGGGCCGCCCCGCGATCGCGGCCTCGCAGAAGCGCGGCAGCACCATGCCGTAGTGCGGGCTCTGGCGCGGTCCGGTGACGTTGAAGAAGCGCGCGACGATCACCGGCAGCTTGCGCTCGCGATGATAGGCGAGCGCGAGGAACTCGTCCATCAGCTTCGAGCAGGCGTAGCTCCAGCGGTGCAGCGCGCTGGCTCCGAGCACGCTGTCGAGGTCCTCGCGGAACGGTACCTGGTCCTGCTTGCCATAGACCTCGCTGGTCGAGGCGTAGAAGACCGGCATGCGGCCGTGCGCATGCGCGGCGCGTAGCACCACCTCGGTTCCGTGCAGGTTGGTGACGATGCTGTTCACCTGCCGTTCGAGGATGCGCCGCACACCGACCGCAGCGGCGAGATGGATGATGCGGTCGACGCGCAGGCACAGCTCATCCACGAGCACCTGGTCGCACACCGAGCCATGGGCGATCTCGAGGCCGGGCCGTCCGTCGAGATGCGCGAGATTCGCGGACGAGCCGGTGCTGAGGTCGTCGAGCACCAGCACCTGGTCCTGGCGCGCCAGCAGCGCCTCGACCACGTGGCTGCCGATGAAGCCCGATCCGCCGGTGACGAGATAACGCACGAGGAACCTCGGAGTGTTGGCCGGAACAGCGGACTGCGCCGACTGGGGACAGCGCAGGCCGCGCAGGCATGCTCCCGCAGCGGGCGGGCGTGCCAAGGTCCGATGCGGGCCCCCAGGGCGACCGAGTCAATGCGTGACGGCTGCCGTCGCTGAGCCGGTGCCGGTGGCCTCGGCAGGAGTGGTCTTGATATCGACCGTGACCTTGGTCTCGGTTGTTGGCGTCGGATTGAAGAGCCGGTCCCACCACCAGCGGTGGTTCGCGATGCGGTCGTAGACCATCCAGCCGGCTGCCAGGACCAGCACGGTCAGGATCGTATACAGCATCCACGGACGTTTCTTGTCCGCGTAGGGATCGACCATCGAACGCTTCGAGTGCTCGGGCAGCTTCGGCAGGGCGGTGAGCGATCCGCCGAAGGGGATGTTGATCTTGGCCCGTCCGTTCACCGCCCAGCCGTTGGCGTCCAGGATGGGGCCGAGGTTGCGCTGCCGCAGCTTCAGCGCCGCGATCACCATCGAGGGCAGCGAGATGCCGAGCACCAGCGCGCCGAACCCCAGCGGCATCCACTTGCCGAGGCCGAAGAGCGCGAGCAGGAAGCCGCTGAGCGCGGTGGCGATGCCGCCGATGGCGACCCCGATGCCGGTGATCAGCGTGAGATCGAGCTTCGGCTTCTGTACCGGCGGCTTGCCGGTCTCGGCCGCCGCCGCGGTGGTGGTGATGCCGGTGGTGAGCTTCGCGTCGGACGCCTGGTCGGCGGCGGCGGCGCGCTTGGCCACCATGTCCTCGACGAAGCGGATGGCGCGCTTGTACGGCGCCCAGAACGCCTGGCGGATGCTGATCGGATTCTCGATCACCTTGACGATGGTGGCGTCCCAGTCGCGGCCCTTGCGGTCGTAGAAGATGCCGTTGCGCCCGACCAGCAGGTTGTCGGAGTCGCCGGCGGTGAATCCCGCGGCGACGGTCATCTTCTCACCGGTCGCGATGCGGGTGCACTCGCAGTAGGCGAGATAGATCTTCGACAGGCCGGCGAGCGCCGCGTGCTTGTCTGGATTTTCGACCCGCACCGCCAGCTCGCAGGTGCGGCTGTCGAGGTACAGCTTCCCGGCCTGGAACACCGACAGCCGGTCCTTCGAATAGAAATCGGCGAAATTCACGAAGTTGTGCAGCAGGCGGTAGAGGTCGCGGTGCAGCCGCACCAGCTTCTCGACCGGGGTGATGGCGTCGTATTCGACGGCGAACAGCAGGTCGCGTGCGATCAGATCCTGGATGCGCGCGCGCACGGCCGAAGCGAGCAGCGCGCGCACGCGCACGCGTCCGAGCTTCTCGATCGGGGCGCCGGTCTTGGCCGCCACCCAGGCGCGCGTCGCCGCGAAGCGGCCCTGCAGCTGCTTCCACTCGGATTCGTCCAGCGTTTGCTTGCCGTCGCCGAGGAGCGGCGAGATCGCCAGCGTCCGCAGCAGGGCGATCGCATCCGACCAGAAGGGATTGACCGCGCCGTCGAGCGGCAGCGGCGCGTTCGCGCGGACATGGGCGAGCGGAAACGCGCGGATCTCGTCGGTGGTGATCGCCAGGTCCTGGCTGGCGATCGCGAGGTAGTCCTTCTCGGTCTTGTTGAGCGCCTGCTGGGCGCGCTGATCGTACCCGGCGAGCCGGCAGCGTGCGAACCAGTCGTCGATCTTGGCTTTGATCGCGTCGACCGCGGCCAGGGCGCCGAGCGTGGCGTCGCCGAGCGGCAGCACCTCGGCGGGCTTCGCCTCGGCGAGCTTCCACCAGGCGTCGTAGGCCGCCGCGTCGGCGAAGAAGCGGTCGACGATCTTCTGGTCGATGCCCGGCTGGCCATCGCGGTCGGTGAAGGTCCCGTGCGTCGACATGATGTCGATGATGG
>JACDEN010000404.1 GCA_013816415.1 Planctomycetota bacterium | reverse complement strand
CTCTCTTCGGTCGCGGATGATCGGGGCATCGAAAGGGACGATACCATGCGCATCGCCGTCGGCGGCTTCCAGCACGAGACCAATACCTTTTCGCCCGAGAAGGCGACCTATCCCGAATTCGTCGCCGGCGGAGGTTGGCCGGCGCTCAGCCGCGGCGATGGGCTGCAGCGCGCGGTCGAGGGGATCAACCTGCCGATCACCGGCGCGTGGGACGTGTTCCGCGCGGCGGGGCATCAGGTCGTTCCGCTGACGTGGGCGGCGTGCTCGCCCTCGGCGCACGTCACCGACGAGGCGTTCGAAAAGATCTGTGCATTCATCATCGCCGATCTGGCGGACGCCGGAGCGGTCGATGGGGTCTTCCTCGATCTGCATGGCGCCGCGGTCATCGAGAGCTTCGAGGACGGAGAAGGCGAGCTCCTGCGCCGCGTGCGCGCGACGGTCGGGCCGGATGTCCCGATCGTCGCGAGTCTCGATCTTCATGCGAACGTGACCAGGCTGATGGTCGCCGCCTCGGACGCGCTCTTCATCTTCCGCACCTATCCGCACGTGGACATGGCTGAGACCGGAGCACGCGCCGCGAAGCACCTTCTCGGACTCATCGCAGGCAGCGCTGGCCGCGCGAAGGCTTTCCGGCAGCTGCCGTTCCTGATCCCGCTGACCTGGGGCTGCACCATGGTGGAACCAGGTCTATCGGTGTACGCAGCCGTTCCGCCGTTCGAGAAGACGGCGGGATGCAGCCTGTCCTTCGCGTGCGGATTCCCCGCGGCGGACATCGCGGACTGCGGCCCCTCGGTCGTCGCCTACGCGACCACGCAGACGGAAGCGGATCGCATGGCCGACGGCATGGTCGCCGTGGTGTTGGCCAAGGAGTCGGCGTACACCGGACAACTGTACGATGCGGACACCGCGGTTCGTCTCGCCATGGAAACCTCGGCCCACGCCGTCAAACCAGTGGTGCTCGCCGACACCCAGGACAATCCGGGCGGCGGCGGCAATGGCGACACCACCTGGCTGATCGCATCGCTGGTGCGCCAGGGAGCCAAGGGCGCCGTCGTCGGCGTGCTCTTCGATCCCGCATCGGCCGCCGCGTGCCATGCCGCGGGCGCCGGGAAGACCGTGCGGCTCTCGCTCGGCGCCGTCTCGGGCCAGCGCGGCCATACCCCCTACACCGCCGATTACCGCATCGAGAAGCTCGGCGACGGAAAGTTCACCGCGACCGGCCCGATGTTCCTCGGATCGCGCATGCAGCTGGGTCCGATGGCGCTCGTCGAGACCAGCGGCGTCCGCATCATCGTCGCCTCGCGCAAGCAGCAGGCCGCCGACCAGTCGATGTTCCGCCACGTCGGCATCGAACCGGCGCAGCAGAAGATCATCGTGGTCAAGAGCTCAGTGCATTTCCGCGCCGATTTCCAGCCGATCGCCGAACAGATCCTGGTGGTCGAGGCGCCGGGGCCGATGATCGCAGATCCGTCGAAGCTCGCGTTCAAGCGCCTGCGCACGGGCGTGCGGACGTCGCCGATGGGGAAGGCGATGATTGGCGGCAAGGCCGCCAATGGCGGATAGCGGATAGCGGTCAGAAATCGCCCGCACCCTGGTCGCCCTTCGGCACCGCCACGGCCTCCGTCGCCGGGTTCGGGGCAGAGGTCACCACGACCTGGCTCTGGTGGCCATTGATCAACAGGCGCCAACCTGGTTCCAGCGGGACGCTCCAGATCGACTCCACGAAGCTGTTCACCCCATCGGTCCAGGTACCGAGGCGGTCGAGCTCATCCGCGGTCGGGACGCGTCCCTGGAAGAACGGGGAGAAATCCGCGAGCGCCAGGCGGCCGCCGGTCATCAGCAGGGACGGCGCCGTCGGTAGGTCGAGGGTTCGCCGGATCTGGTAATCGAAGATCGTGTCCTTGACGCGTTCGAAGACGGCGACCTCGGCGGCGTGGCGCGCTTTCACTCCTGGACCATCGAGCCAATCCAGATGCTGGTGATAGGCTCTCGTCGTAACGGACCGCAATCCATGGATCACTGAGAGATAGCCAGCCATCCATGACATCGCTCCCGCGAGCGGAGCTCCTCGCTCCTCGATGGCGAGGCCGTCGGACGTCGTACGGGCGGTGAACGAATACCGCGGCAGATGGCGGATGACCGCCTCGATTTCGGGAAGCCACGTGCGGTCGAATCTCGGGATATCGTAGCTGGGCAGCGGGAACATCCCCAGCTCCGCCGGATCCGGGCCCAGGATGCGGCGCAAGCCATCGATCTTCTGGGCGACCGCCTGGGGGCTCAGCGGCGTCGTCCAATCGACATGCGGCCAGTTGAATTCATGGATGCCGTCCGGCAGGCGGAACAGCGTGACCGAGCGGGGCGTGACGTTCGGAGTCACCGACGGTCCACCGTTGGAGAACACCGACAATGCGCGATCGAGCGCGCGGTCGAGCTCTTCCGGTGGCATCTTCGAACGCAGCACGTCGTCGAGGTGGTGGGGTTTCTCATCGGAACGCAGGAGGCGCGACGCGGTCAGCGTCGGATCCTGCGCGAGGGTGTGGGCGAGCATGCTCGGGACGATCCTGGTCTGGATTTCCCATTCGATCGGCAGGCCGAAGGGAAGCTGGGCGGGTAGCAATGCGTAGAGCACTGGCAGATAGCTGCGCGCCAGGGCAGGCAGATCACCCTGGATGGCCACGGTCGTATCCTCGGTGGAGATGCCGGTTCCGGCATCCAACGCCAGCCACCGGTCGACTCCTTCCGCCGTCGTGGTCACCGCGACGCGCTCTGGACCGATGCCGATGGCGAGCATGCCCGCCGGGGTCGACACGATCCATCGTCCTGGACCGGTTGGTTCGCCATGCGCGGCCGAGACCAGGCGAGCGATGACGGTGGCCATGCGCTGTTGGGCATCCGTACCCGGGCGGATCGCGACCGTCACGCTCAGACCAGGCAACGGAGTCCCCGGGGTGGCTACGGCCACCACGTCACCCGTCAGCACCTCCGCCAGCTCGGTCGCGGAAACGCCGGTCAGCCGAGGGACCAGCTTCTTCCAGGCGAAATCCCGGTTCAGGATGTCGGCCAGGTCACAGCCGATCGCCAGCGCCGCATACGGATTTTCGGGTACCAGTCGACGCATGCTCGCTGCGATCGGACGCAGCCCGCTGCGCGATACTCCCGAGATGCGCACGGACGTCGTCCAGACACCATCCTCGACCGACAAGGCGGCATCGATGATCGGGGAGTCGGTCTGCCAACGAGGCAGCCATGCGCCGACACCCAGCACATCGCGGCCATCCTTCTGGAGAGAGCGGACGTGATCCATGGCCAGGGTCGCATCGGCACGCAGCCACGACGGAGATCTCGTCCAGGCAGCGGGAAGGAGCGGACGCGGCTGCGCGCGCGCGGCCGACTCGTCGACCTGATTCGGCGTCGCCCAGAGCAGGAGGTCACCCTTAAGGCCGACGAAGATGTCTTGGCGCCGTTCGTTCTCGACCCATCCCGAGAATGGCCCGGCGGAACGTGGCACCAGGTTCCACTGGCCCACGTGTCCGGAGATATACTCACGCATCGCTGCCCCCGCTGGACCGAGCTGCGCGGCGATCGAGGCTCCCTCCCGGCCATCCCCATGAGTCGCCCGCGCGCTCAGCACGGCGCCGTGGGCCTGCTCCATCAGCGAGAACATCGGCGGGACTTCTCCCATCTGCGCGCGAGCGGCTTCGAACTGGGCACGGATATGCGCGATCGTCACAGCGACCGCGGGATCGCCCAGCAGGCTGGTCGGCTTCGCATGCGCGCCGAGCGTGCGCAAGGTATCGAGGTCCAAGGCCACCTGCATCTGCGCCTGGGGATCGATGAAGGGCAGGACCTCGCGAGCCGGACCGGTCCAGGCGAGCGGCGC
>JACDEN010000403.1 GCA_013816415.1 Planctomycetota bacterium | reverse complement strand
GACCAGCCCAGCCCCCGCCGTGGAGATGTACAGGATCGGGTAAGCGAGCAAGACAGCCGCCTGGAGGGGAGGCGCGTCGGGTGTGAACCGCGTGTGGAAAACAGCAGCCAGCGTGACCACCGCCATGAAGACGGTCGCGGCATCCAGGTAGACGGCCAGGTGCTGACCTCGGTTGACCGTGTCGCGTACCGCGAATGCGAACGCCGCGAGGACGGGGATGCCGAGGCCAAGGTAGAAGAGGTCGGAAGGAGCCGGAAGGGCGTAGAAGTCGTTGGCCACCTGGATATCCCAGACGATCTGGCCCACGAACGCGCTGAAAAAACCGACGGCGAACAGGACCCGGGTTCGGCGGCCGCATCCGATGGCTCGATGGGCGCCCACCAACGCGACCACGAAAGCGAGTCCGAACGACCAGGTCCAGTGGGCGTTCTCCCAGAGGGCGACGTCGCCCTGGAAGCCGACGGCGGTGAGGGCCATGAGCAACCCGAGGACCACCAGCCCGCCCAGGAACAGCCAGGCGAAACCCGGGCCAGGCATCCGAGCGCGAAGGTTGGATCGAATCGCTCGATCAAATCGAGCGCGGATGAATGTCGATGACGTCACCCATCAAGGGTACGAACGCGAACATCCTTGCGACACTGCCCAGATGCGCGGCGGAGGTGCGGACCTTCGTACCATCAGGCCTGCGCTGATTTGATCAGCCTGTCCGGGCGCCCCAGGAGATAGCCCTGACCGAACATGACCCCGAGATCGCGCAGCGCCTTGCGCTCACCCTCGGTCTCGATGCCTTCGGCGATCAAGGTGCAGCCCGTCTTGGTGGCGAAATGGCTCATCCCGGCAACGAGTGCCTGGCGCGACGCATCGAGGTCGATGCCCCGCACGAGACCGATGTCCACTTTCACGAAGTCGGGCCGCAGCTCGATGATGTGTCGGAAGCTCGCAAAGCCCGCCCCGGCATCATCGATCGCCAGCCGCACCCGGCCCCCGAGCCGATCGATCGCCGCGCGAAGCTGGGTGTAGTCATCGATCGCGACGTGCTCGGTGATCTCAAGGACGACCAGGCGCATGACATCCCGGAGCAGGAGCGGCAGGCGACCGGGGTCCAGGATGAGATCGGGCGAAGCGTTCAGGCTGAGCCAGCCGTTGCCGGGCAGGGCGTTGGCGGCGCTCACCGCCGCTCGAATGCAGGCCTCCTCGAGGCCCGTCCCCAAGCCGACCGCAGAAGCCTCCGCGAAGCGCACGTCCGGTCGCGTTTCGTCCGTGAATCGGGTCAGTGCTTCGTGACCGACGACGTCGCCGTCGCTAAGTCCGACGACTGGTTGGAAGACGGGCCAGAATGCGGACTCCCCGATGACGGCCTGGATCGTCTGGCGCAGACTCGCCTGATGCCGTCGGCTCTCGAGTGCGGGGAGGAGCACGGCTCGCGCGAGGGATCCCATCTGCAGGAGACTCGGCAGGCGACGGGAGAGCTCGTCGTTCGTGAGTTCGCTCGTGGTCCCTGCGATGAGCAGTCCAAGCAGCCCGCCATCGTCGCGCAACGGCGCGTACAGAGCCGCTTTGAGTCCACCGTGGGTGAATCGCAGGCCGTAGGCCGCGTCCTCGGGCCGGGCGACCCAGGGCTCAGCCCATGGCCCCTGGCTGGCGCGTTCCCAAAGGTACCGTGCGCGGGACCTGGGGAGTGGTACTTCGAGTGGCACAACGGATGCGAGGGAGCCGGCGGCGCCCAGGGGGATCGCGAGATCCTCGCTGAGAAAGCTTACGACGGAAACGACGTCAAAGCGGGCAGTCTGCGCGAATCCCTCGCAGATCACCGTCGCGGTCTCCTCGGGCGTCGCTCCGGCTTGGAGGCGCCCAAGCCAGCGCGCCAAATCGATCTGACCGGCTTCCGAATCCGCGAGTTCGGTCATCCGACCCTGAACCTGTGCGGCGAGCTGGCGGTTCCGCTCCTCGAGCGTCTCGTGGAGGAGTCGGGTCTCGAGCAGATTGCGTGTTTGGAGGATGACCTCGTCGGCGTCCACTGGCATCGACAGAAAGTCGTTCCCGCCGTATGAGAGTGCGCGCCGCCGAGCCGACGCATCGTCATCCGCGCCCAGTGCGAGGATCGGAAGGTAGGGATGGGCGATTCCCTCCGACCTCAGCGATCGCAGCACGGTGTATCCATCGGGATCCGGCATGTGGAGGTCGAGCAGGATCAGATCGGGTCGAAGCTGTCGGACCAGCTCCACGGCGACGCCCGAATCGGTCGTGGTGACGATGTTGAGGTATCCCTCACGGGCGAGGATGCGCTCGAGTAGCCGGACATCCGCCTGCTCGTCGTCAACGACCAGAATCGTTGCCCGAGCATCGAGTTCCTCGGCGGCGTCGATCACCCTCATCGGCCAAGCGGCGAGGACGGGATCAGGACAGCATCCAAGGGTGATCCCAGCGTCTGTTTGGCCACGTCGTATCCCTGTCGGGCGAGTCGCTGAACCGTCCGTCTCCATCGATCCATCGTGAATTCTCCATAATCACGAGCGACGGGCCAAGCGTCGGACCTTGCAACTGCGCGCCAATCCGGCGGGTCCATGAGATGCGTGGTGCTCGCGCCGGTAACTGACCTCCCTGGGTGCCGCCGCCGGCGACGACCGAGGTCGACGTGCACGCGGCGAACCCGGCCGTCATGCTTGTCCGCAGATCGCGATATTTGGTGAGTGCTGTCGTTCTGGATGGATGGAGGAGCCCGTGGCCGTCATCGTCGGCCCGTCGACGATCACGATCAATCACAACAACCGGTTCCTCATCGCCCAGCCCGACGCATCGATCGCCGCCGGGGATGACGTGGGGTTCTTCGCCCAGGACACGAGGTTCGTGTCGACGTATGGCGTCACGATCAATGGCCGCGCCCCCCTCTTGCTCAACGCGGCGCGGATCGAGCACTTTTCTGTTCGTCATGAGTTCACGTCACCCGAGTTGCCGCTCGGGACCGGGCCGCTGGGGGCGGCCGGGATCAGCCTGCCGCCACGCTCGATCGGGTTCCGTCTCGATCGCACCATCGACGAAGGCATCCACGAGGACTACGACCTCGTGAGCCATGCTCAGGCGCCGGTCCGCCTGATCCTGGAGCTGGAGATCGGTTCCGACTTCGCGGACATCTTCGACGTTCGATGGAAGCAGCTCCTCCGGCGCGGTGACCTCCAGACGGCGTGGCGCCGATCGGCGGCGGAGCTCCGAACTACCTACCGCAACGGCACGTTTCGACGGGACCTCATCGTTCGGGTGGCCAAGTCCGGTGCCCCTCCACAGTTCGCCAACGGCCATCTGGTCTTCGCGTTCACGCTCGAGCCGAAGGAGACCTGGCATACCTGTGTCCACTGGCTGCCGGTCATCGGCCGACGGCGGGCTCGCATCCTCGACTGCAACGCGCTGCTTCCAAAAGACGCGAAGCTCGACACGAAGGTCCTGCCGCCCGTCAGGGTCGAGGCCGAGGGAAGCACGCTGCCCGCGATCTGGCGGCAGGCCGTCGCCGACATGGAGTCGCTCCGCATCGAGGAATTCGCCGTTGGCCGGAGCGTCTACGTGCCTGCGGCCGGGATCCCCTGGTACATGACCCTGTTCGGCCGGGATTCACTCGTCGTGGCGATGGAGTCGATCAGTGGTTTCCCCGAGTTCGCGACAGGTGCCCTCGATCGGCTGGCGGCGTTTCAGGCGACCGACGACGTCCCCGAACAGGACAAGGAGCCTGGCAAGGTGCCGCACGAGCTGCGCTCCGGCGAGCTCGCGGAGCTTGGCCTCCTGCCGTTCGCGCCCTATTACGGAACCCACGACGCAACGCCGCTGTTCCTGGTCGTCCTGTCCTACGCGTACGAATGGTCATCTGACAAGAAGCTGCTGCGCCGCTTCCT
>JACDEN010000402.1 GCA_013816415.1 Planctomycetota bacterium | reverse complement strand
TTCTCGGCGACCACCGCGTGCCCGACCAGCGCGCGGTCGACGTCGGGACCCGCTGCGTCGACCACACCCGACCATTCGTGGCCGAGCACCGCCGGGCAGCGCACCCGCGGGGCGCCGGCGATCATCTCGAGATCGGTGGCGCAGATGCCGCACGCCGCGGTGCGGATGCGCACCTGGCCGGGACCGGGCTCGGGCGTCGCAACCTCGCGCAGAGCCAGCGTGCCGCGCTCGACGTAGACCACCGCCTTCATGGCGCGATCATCACCTTGTTGCGATCCTTGCCGTCCATCACCGTGATCGCGTCGTGGATCTTCCCCAGCGGAAAACGGTGCGAGATGATCTGCGCGGGATCGACCAGGCCCTTCTCCATCAGGCGGATGGCGCGGCTCATCGCCAGCGGATTGGTGCCGAAGCTGGCGTCCATCCGGCCCTCGAGGAAATGGGTGTGGCCGCCGTTGAGCTCGAACATCTCGTCGGTGGTGATGCCGAAGAGGTGCCAGCGCGTGCCGCGCCGGCGCAGGTCGGTCATCAGCCGCACCGCGCCGATCGATCCCGCGGCTTCGAGCACGATGTCGGGTCCGTTGGGGATGAGTCCGTAGATCTGCTCCTTCACGTCACCCTTCGCGGGATCGATGCAGTGGGTCGCGCCGAGGCGCTTGGCGTTGGCCAGCGCGTGCGCGCTGTGGTCGACGACGATGACGCGGCCGGCGCCCGCGGCCTTGGCGACCATCATGCACAGCAGGCCGATGCCGCCAACGCCGATGATCACGATGTCCTCGCCGACTTCGAGCTTGCTGCAGTGGATGATGCCCTTCCACGCCCCCGACAGCGGCTCGGTCAGCGCGGCGGCCTCCCACGAGATGCCGCGCGGCTTGTGGAACACCGAGGTCGCGGCGGTCTTGGTGTATTCGGCGAATGATCCGGGGCGGACATCCGGCGGACCGTCGCCACCGGTGGTGAAGGCGTTGGTGCAGAAGTGGGTGTTGCCGACGCGGCAGTTCTCGCAGATGCCGCAGAATCCCGACGGCATGATGATGACCTCGTCGCCTTCCTTGAACCCGCGCACGCCGGCGCCGATGCCGGCGACGATGCCCGCGGGCTCGTGGCCGGGGATCAGCGGGAACTCGACGTTGGTGCGCTTGCCGCGGATCGCCTTCCAGTCGGTGGCGCAGAATCCGCAGGCCTTGATCTTCACCAGCACCTCGCCGGCGTCGGGCTCGGGCATCGGCACCTCCTCGAGGACGAGGTCGTTGAAGTCATGGAGGACGGACGCGAGCATGGGAGTCTCCGACAGGATCAGGTGGTTTCGCCGACATGGAGCTGGAACGGGATCGGTGCGGGCGCGGACTGATCGGCTGCCTCGCCGGTGAGCGCGGCGAAGGCCGTGCGGGCGAGGCGGTCGTAATCGAACACCGCGGTGGTGAGGCCGACGATGCGCGCGTACTCCTCGCCATCGAAGCTGGCGATGCGCGCGTGCTCGGGCGCCGGACGGCCGAGGCGCTGCAGCCGGCGCCACACCATCAGCCCGCCGCAGTCGTTCGAGCAGATGATGGCGCCAGCGGGCTCGGCGGTGAAGCGCAGCAGGCGCTCGTCGGTGAGATCATCGAGCGCGCATGCGGCCAGGGTGTCGAGCGGACGCCGCGCGATCCAGGCCGTGCGCGCGCCGTGCCAGCGAGCCTGGTGCCCGAGATGGTTGGGGTCCTGCTGCACGAACAGCAGGCGCTGCGCCCCGCGCTCGAGGAGATGCCGCACGATCCCTTCGGCGCCGCCGCGGTTGTCGAGTCCGATCGCCGGTCCCCGGTACGCCGCATAGCTGACGTGATTGGGATCGATGACCAGCGACCGCGCGCCGTGCGCGAGCAGCGGCGCCGCCTCGTCCAAGGGCACGTCGCCCCAGATCAGCGAGGCGTCGGGTCGCAGCGCGAGGCCGCTGCTGGCGACGCCGGCATCGCCGCCGAGCGCGGCGGTCGAGAGCAGCTGGAACACCAATCCGCGCTGGGCCGCGAGCTGCGACAGGGTCTGGATGGTACGGACCACCATCGGACTCGACAGCGAGGCCAGCGACTTGGGCAGGAACATGCCGATCATGCTCAGCACGCGGCCGCCCTGATTGAGTTGGCGCGCCGCGATGTTGGTGCGGTAGCCGTACCGGGTTGCCGCCGCGCGCACCCGCCGCCGCGTCTCCTCGGCGATCTTCGGACTGTCGCGCAGCGCCAGCGACACCGTCGACTTGTCGAGGTCGAGCAGCTGCCCGAGTTCGGCGAGGGTCAGCGGCGAGGAGCGGGTCTCAGACATGGCAATCGTTTGTCTCTGAAGTTTCAATGCATTTAATTACAGCTATTTACATATTTCAATCGGTTGAAATATAAAGACCGGATCCCCCTGTCAAGCGGAGTTGTCGATGCGGTTCAGCCGTGCGACCGCCGCAGCGTGCGCGGCGCGCGTCCCAACTCCAGGCGCACCGTCTTGTTGAAGCGCTGGAGGTTGGGAATGCCAACCTCGGCGGCGACGGCGCGGATCGGGATGATGGTGTACTCGAGCAGGCGCCGCGCGCGCTCGACGCGGCGCCGGCGGATGTACGCCACCACGGTCATGCCCAGCTCCTGCCGGAACAAGCGCGTCAGGTGGTTGTGCGAACAGCCGAGCCGACGCGCGAGCGAGGCCACCGACAACCGCTCCGAGAGCTCCACCTCGATCATCCGCTGCGCGCGCTCGACGAGCGCCGCGGGCGTGCGTTCGTCAGCGGCGGTCGAAGCGATCTGCCACAACACCTCCCACAACCGCGCCTCGGCGCGGCGCGGCGCCTGGGCGAACCATCCGAGCGCTTCGACCATCGCCGCGCGCAGCGGCGCGAAGCGCTCGCCGAGCTGCTGCATCGCCGGGATGGCGATCGCCTCCGCTGCCGATGCGGCGACACGGAAATGCGCGTACGCATGCACGGACCGGCCGTGATAGGTGTACTGGTGTTCGAGCCCCGGCGGGATCAGCCCGACCGATCCCGGCTCGATCGGCAGCGTCACGCCGCCGAGAGTGATCGCGCCGCGCCAGCCGTAGAAGTGCAGGCACCACAGATCGGTCAGTCGGTAGCGGCCCGATTCCCGCGGATCGTGGACGCCGATCCCGAGGTTGTGGATCAGCGGCGCCTCGCCGAGCGGAAGCGGCCAGGCGAGCCGGACTGGGTCCATGACAACCTTGTATCAGCGACGCCCGACGCTGGCAAACGCCCGGGCGGCCGCGCCCTGGCCGCAACCACCCGCCCAGGCCGGGAAGGCCGATCGGTTGTAACGCACCGGGGTGGTGGTGGGCTATTCCAGTGAGAAGGCGGACCAGCATGCCCACGGCAACCTCAGTCGATAGTTTGGCGGCATCCCTGCGCAGGCTCGCGGAAGGTCGTGATCCCGAGGCCTGGTCCGCGGTGGTCGCGCGTCAGGGCGACGCCATCCACGGCGTGTGCAGACGCATCCTCCGCAATGGAGCGCTCGCCGATGACGCGGCCCAGGAGACGCTGCTGGCCCTCCGCGACTACGCCCGCCACTTCAAGCCGCGCAGCGATGATGCCGATGGCGATGCGCGCGCATGGATCGCGCGCGTCGCGGTGACCGCCGCCCTCAAGGTCCGCCGCGGCGAGATGCGGCGCCAAGCGCGTGAGCGCGCGGCCGCACGGGAGCACGCCATGAGCGATGGATCGGACATCCCCGGCAGCGAGCGCATGGACGAGGTGCTCGCTGCGCTCGATTCCCTGCCCGATCGCCACCGCGTGCCGCTGCTGCTCCACTTCGTGGCCGGCCTCGATCATGAACGGATCGCCGCGTCGCTCGGCACCACGGGCGGAAACGCCCGGGTGCGCGTCCATCGCGCGCTGACCGAGCTGCGATCGAAGCTCGGAGCGTCGGTGTCC
>JACDEN010000401.1 GCA_013816415.1 Planctomycetota bacterium | reverse complement strand
CGTTCCACCACCCACCACAAACCACCAACCACCAACCGGCGGTCCATTCGACTCGCGTTCCACCACCAACCACTCACCACCAACCACCAACCCTCACAAGAATTCGCACACGTACGCGCTGGCCTGGATCGCCTTCACATCGAAGCCGCTCTTCGCGGGGATCTCGAAGGCGGTGCCGGCGGGATAGTGGAGCCACTGCGAGGATCCGGCGAGTTTCGCCAGCAGCTCGCCGGCGACCACCGTCATGCGCTCGGCGGCATCGGTGTTGAAATGGAATTCGCCGGGATCGACGACGCCGACGGTCTGCTTGCGGCCGTGGCGCTCGAAGCCGATGCTCTGCACCTTGCCGTCGAAATAGGTATTATGCTTCATGGCGCGCCATCGTGGAGCGAATGGCGGGCATGCCAGGGTCAGGCGAGGGCGGCGGATGGCGGATGGCCGATGGCGGATAACCGATAACCGCGGCCGCCCGGCCGCTACTCCTCCGACTTGTCAACCTTCTCGGCCTTGGTGTCGTAGGTCTTCGGCCGCGCGCGCGGGAACGAGGCCTGGTCGTCGGGCTGCGGCATCGCGCCGCCAGGGAATGAGAAGCCGCCGACGCCACCCGGGAATTTTCCGCCGAACATCTTGCGCATGCCCTGGCGGGCGAGGCTCATCGCGATGATGTCGCCGACGCGGCCGAGCAGGTGGTAGATGCCGGGGGTCAGCATCAGGATCGCCAGCGCGTCGCTGCCCAGACCCGGGAAGACCAGCAGCGCGCCGGCGGCGACGCCGACGATATGGCGGCCGCCCCTGCCGCCGAGCATCGCCGCCGGCAGCCGCGCCACATGCCAGCGCACCACCTGGAATCCGACCACGCCCATCACCACCATCACGATCAGCGGCAGCAGGTAGTCGTTCAGCCGCTGGCCGATCAGCAGGTAGAGGTAGAGCTCGAGGCAGAACGCCCCGATGAGGATGAGGACTCCGAGACAGCCGATGCGTTTCATCTCGAAGGGAAGCTATGCGCCGCCCAGGGCGAGCCATGCGATTTCCCGCCGACGATCCCCACCCGCTTTCCGCGATGGCTGGGGATCAGTCGCCCTTTTCGATCTTGTCCAATCCGATCGAATTGCAGTACTCCTCGACCGCACGCACCCGGCTGTAGTCGGCGCCGGGCCGCGAGGCGAGGCGGACGACGGCGCGGCTGTTCTGGGTCTTCTCGCGGCGGTTGTGCTCGGCAACCTGGCGCAGCTCCTCGCCCACCTGCTTCCAGGTCATTCGTTCGCCGTTGTAGAGGAAGGCGTCATCCTCGGGCAACACCGCGACCGTCACCACCGGAATGGGCTTTCGCTCGCCATAGCATCCGCCGCCGACGATGACGACGGCCAGCAGGCATGCGGTCGCGAGCAAACGCGCGAAGCCGCGCATCAGCGCACGAGGATCGCGGGGCGCGCGAAGCTCTCACCGCCGGCCTGCACCTTGATCGTCGGCCAATCGGGCGAGCACGCGGTGACGACGATGCGGTTGGCGCCGTCCACGACGAAGGTGTCCTCGGCCTTGGTGCCGGTGATCGAGGGGTTCCAGGCGACCGCCTGCTTGTCGAGGACCACGTGCTTCTCGTCGGGCGTGACCACGAAGTCGCGGCCGGCATAGCCGGTCGGTCCGCCCTGGTGGTGCAGCTCCCACTCCTTGGCGAAGCCTTCCTTCTTGTACTGGTCGATGCCGGCCTGCAGCACCTTGCCGTAGGGAACGCCGATCTTGGTCGCGCTCCAATAGGCGGCGTCGACGCGGCACACGGCTTCGTGGCGCTTGAGCAGATCCTCGGGGATCGGGCCGAAATGGATGATGCGCGTGAGGCAGGCGATGAGGCCGCCGCGCGAGCCGCAGATCACCAGCATGCCGCAGCGCTTGAGACGGTTGGCGGTCGGCGTCGGGTGGCGGTAGCGCAGCAGGCGCTGGTCGAACGCCACCAGCAGCACGGTCGGCTGGATGCCGCGCGCCAGCAGGTGCCGCGCCATGTCGGCCTCGACCTGGAACTCGCTGTCGCCGACCTGGGTCTGGCGGCAGACGGTCTCCATCACCATCGCGCAGTCGCGGCCGAGCGCCTTGTAGCGGCGGATCTCCGGCTCGACGAGTTCGGCGCGGCATTCGTAGACGAAGTCACCTGGCAGCGGCGCGAGTCCGGTGCCGGCCGGATCATCGGAGGCGAACTTCTTGATGTTGCCGCCGACGATCTTCGGCAGCGCGTCGGCCATCGACTGGATCCACGGGAACGATTTCGGCGTGAACGACGAGACCGGCTCCTCGTTGGCGATGCGTTCGATCTCGATCTTGTTGGCGACCAGGAAGGCCTGCTTCGCGGTGACCGCGAGCGCGCCGAAACCGCGTTCGCTCTGCGACACGATGTGGCTGTCGCCGCCGCCGGAGAGCCAGGCGAAATTCGCGCGCGACAGCAGGACGACGCCTTCGAGGCCGTGGGTCTTCAGGTACTTGCGGACCCGGACCAGCTTTTCCACCGATTCCGACATGATGCTCCGGTCAGTTGTGGTTGTGGTCGCCCGAGGACGGCGGCGTCACCGGGGGCTTGGGGGACTGGTCGCGGCTGACGGCGCCCTCGACGCGCGGCGGGTCGACCGGCTTGGCCGGGCCGTCCTCGTGGCCGCGCTTGAATTCCTTGAGGCTGCCGCCGAGGCTGCGCATGATTTCCGGGAGGCGCCGGCCGAAAAGCAGCAGGAGGGCGACCAGGATGACGATCCACTCGAACCCCTGGGGCATGCCGATGCCCAGCACCAGGCTCGGAAGCTCGTTCATCGGTGGGCTCCTGGGGGGATTAAGGTTGCGGAGCCTAGGGCGGGTGCGTCAGGCCGCAAGACCTGCGCACGCGGGGTTTTCGGGCGACAAAACCGGTCCGGACGGCGATTTATGGCGCGATCGATGCACTCTCCGCCCGGCCGCCGGGCGCTCAGGCGCCGGTCAGCTGGCGCTTCCGGAGCTGGCCGCAGGCGGCGTCGATGTCGGCGCCGCGCTGGCCGCGGACGGTCGCGTGCCCGCCCTCGGCCTCGACCACGGCGGCGAACTGCCGGACCTCGTCGGTCGAGGGGCGCTGGTGCGGGGTCTCGCTGACGGGATTGAAGGGGATGAGGTTGATGTGAGCGCCGAAGCGCCGCGCCACGCCGGCGAGCGAGCGTGCGTGCGCGTCGGTCATGTTGGCGTCGGCGAGCAGCACGTATTCGAGGGTCATGCGGCGGTTGACGCTGGCGCTGTAGTCGCGCATCGCCTCGAGCAGCTCGGCGAGCGGCCAGCGGCGGTTGAGCGGCACGATGCGCGAACGCGTCTCGTCGTCGGCGGCGTGCAAGGACAGCGCGAGCGTCACCTGCGGCTCGTCGGCGGCGAGCTGGCGGATGCGTTTCGGAACGCCGGAGGTGCTGACGGTGAAGCGGCGGCGGCCGAGGCCCATGCCCTGCGGATCGGCGAGCACGCGGATCGCCTTCAGGACCTCGTCGTAGTTGAAGAGCGGTTCGCCCGAGCCCATGAAGACGACGTTGGTGACCGGACGCCGCAGGTGGTGGAACAGCACCTGGTAGACGATCTCGCCGGCGAGCAGGTCGCGCTCGACGCCGTTCTGTCCGGACGCGCAGAAGGTGCAGCCGACCGCGCAGCCGACCTGGCTCGAGACGCAGATGGTGTGGCGGGTGGCGGTCGGGATCGACACGCATTCGACGAGCTTGCCGTCGTGCAGGCGCAAGAGCGACTTCACGGTGCCGTCGCGGCTCTCCTGGCGCTGCGCTTCCTCGAGCGCGCCGACCGGCAGCGTCGCGTCGAGGCGTTCGGCAAGTTCGCGCGGCAGACCCTTGATGTCGGCGAAGCGGCGGGCGCCCTGGTAGAAGCCGGCGAACACCTGATCGCCGCGGAACGCCGGCAGGCCCAGCGA
>JACDEN010000400.1 GCA_013816415.1 Planctomycetota bacterium | reverse complement strand
CGGCTGACCGAGGCGCTGCGCCTGGCCGCCGCCGACGACATGCTCGCGAATCTGCCGCAGGGCCTGTCCAGCCGCATCGGCGAACGCGGCGTCAGCCTGTCGGGCGGCCAGCGCCAGCGCGTGTGCCTGGCGCGGGCCATCCTCGCGCAACCGGCGATCCTCTGCGCCGACGACGCCACCAGCGCGCTCGACGCCATCACCGAGGGGCGGATCCTCGATCATCTGCGCTCGGCCGCGGCCGGCGCCACGCTGATCCTGATCGCCAGCAAACTGTCGACCATCCTGCTCGCCGACCGCGTGCTGCTGCTCGACGGTGGCCGCATCGCCGCCGACGGCACCCATGAGCAGCTCGTGGCCTCGTCGCGCCGCTACCGCGATCTGCTCGGACTCTCAATCGGGGAAGCGGTCGCATGAGCGACCTCGCGATGGAGGAGGAACTGGCCAAGGTGCGGCTCGACCGGCGGATGCTCGGCCGCATCCTCGCGCTGATCCGGCCGATCCGGTGGGGGATCGCCGGCGTGGTGCTGATCGAGGCGGTGCTGGTGTCGTCGATCTTCGTGCGTCCGTGGTTCATCCGCGAGGTGGTGGACAACGGCTTCATCGGTTCGCCCGGCGGCTGGACCGTCAACCGGCGGCTGGTTGCGTGGATGGTGGCCGGCCTGGGCGTCTCCTGGCTGGTGCGCTTCGGACTCGCCGGTGTGTCGGAGTATCTGCGCGGCAGCCTCGCCAACCGGCTGGTCAACGATCTGCGCGTGCGGGTGTTCGCGCATGTGCAGCGTCTGAGCGCGCGCTACTTCGATCGCACCAAGACCGGTCGCATCGTCTCGCGCGTCGACCGCGACGTCGACAACCTCCAGCCGCTGGTGGTGCACGGTCCGCCTGAGCTGATCGCCACGCTGATGCGCATGGTCGGCGCCGGCATCCTGCTGTGGCTGATGGATCCACCGCTGTTCTTCGCGCTGCTGCCGGCGGTACCCACGCTGCTCGGTGCGGTCGTCCTCTTCCAGCGCGCGGGAACGCGGCTGTCGGCCGACACCAACGAGAAGAAGTCGCGGGTCACCGCGCACCTGGTCGAGAGCGTCAACGGCGTGCGCATCCTGCAGCAGACCGTGCAGGAGGAGGCGAACCACCGCCGCTACGACGCGCTGCTCGGCGACCTCGACCGCTCGGCGATCCGCTCGTCCTTCGGCTGGGGCTGGTTCCCGCCGTTCACCATGGTGCTGTTCACCGTCGGCCTCGGCGCGCTGGTGCTGGTCGGAGGGCACGGCGTCGCGCGCCACGAGCTCACCTTCGGACAGCTGACCCAATGCGTGTTCTACGTCTTCGTGTTCCTCGGACCGATCCAGGAGCTGGGCGACCTGTTCGAGAAGTTCGCCACCGGCGCGGCGTCGGCGCAGCGCGTGTTCCTGCTGCTCGACACCGAGCCCGAGATCGTCGACCGGCCCGGCGCGACGGTGCTCGCGAGCGCGCGCGGTGAGATCGCCTTCGAACGCGTGCGCTTCGCCTACGATCCCGCGGCCGCGCGGCCGGTGATCCGCGACCTCGACCTCGCGATCCGCGCCGGCGAACGCCTTGCCATCGTCGGGCCGACCGGACACGGCAAGAGCACGCTGGTCCAGCTGCTCACCCGCTTCTACGACGTGCAGGGCGGACGCATCACCCTCGACGGGCACGACGTGCGCGATCTCGCGCAGGAAGGCCTGCGCCGCCACGTCGGCGTGGTGCTGCAGGACAACGTGCTGTTCTCAGGTACCGTGCTCGACAACCTCCGGCTCGCCGCGCCAGCGGCGAGCGATGACCAGCTGATCGCCGCCGCGCGCGAGCTGGGCGCCGAGGAGGTGCTGGAACGACTGCCCCACCGCTACGCGACCGAGGTCGGACCAGGCGGCTCGCACCTGAGCCACGGGCAGCGCCAGCTGGTATGCCTGGTGCGCGCGTACCTCGCCGATCCCGCCGTGCTGGTTCTCGACGAGGCGACGTCCGCCGTCGACATCCACACCGAACAGCGCATCCAGCGCGCGCTGCGGCGACTGTGCGCCGGCCGCACGGCGATCATCATCGCGCACCGCCTGGCGACCATCCGTGACGCCGACCGCATCGCGGTGATCCGCGACGGCACGCTGGTCGAGAGCGGAACGCACGAGGTCCTCATCGCATCCGGGGGCGCTTACGCGGGATTATATGCGGCGTATGAGCGGGGGGAGAATAGATAGAAGGTCCGGAGTCCGGAGTCCGGGGTCCGCGGTCGGACTGCAAAAGGCAGAGGACGGAACTACTTTCCGATCTTGAACGCGATGTGGCGCTGGAATTGAGGCGGTTGGAGATTCAGCGCGCCCCCAGCGTGGTCGACGGCGGTCGATGTGATCGCGGTTCCGCGTTCGACGTCCCACCAGGTGATGGTCCAGTGGCCGGCGTCGAGAGCGGGGATGGTGACGGTGGATCCTTGATGCATCGGTTCAGGCGCGCCGTTGCGTCCCCACTGCGCGTCGAGCACGTAGCCGAGGATGCGCTCCGGCTTCTGCCAGGCGCGCACCCACAGCGCGCCGGCGGGGCTGGCGCCGGCGAGCGCGATCGAGTGCGCATCCTTGCCGCGGAGATCCTCGCCGCGGATGAATTCGGTGATGCCGCGGTAGCACTGCCAGCGGTCGTGCTGGTCGACCCACTCGATCCACCACAGGAGCGGCGAGGTGGCGTGGCCGCTGACCAGTCCGGCCCACAATCCACTCGACTGCTGCGCCGCCATCGACTCCTGCGAGGTGCCCATCGCGCTGCCGCCGAATTCGGTGACCAGCAGCGGCTTGCCGAACTGCGAGAGGCCCTGGTTGGGAGCCGGGTCGAGGGTGCTGTCGCTCAGCAGCTGCGCGACCAGGTTGCCGCCGTGGTAGGCGTCGATGCACACGTAGTCGAGTCCGGGCAGCGCGACCACCGCGCGGTCGGGATTGTGGTAGTCGCCGCACCAATGGGTGGTGACCGGATGGTGGTAGATGTCCAGCGCGTGCCAGCGCGCGAGCGCGCGCTCGTGCCAGGGCACCACGTTGCCGCCGGCGGCGGTGAGGTTGACCTCGCTCCACATCTTCCAGCCGAGGATCGCCGGATGGTCGGCGTAGCGCGCGACCAGGTAGCGGCGCAGACGCTCCTGTCCGGCCAGCGCCCAGGGATCGGTGAAGAATTCGCCGGCCCGCGTCAGGCGTCCGCCATTGGCGAGATTGTACGAGCTGTGCTCCCATTCCGCGTCTCCGTTGCCTTCGGCCCCCTGTCCGTGGTTGTAGATCACCAGGTTGATGCGCAGGTGCCGCGCGTACGCGTCGTCGAGCACGCGATCGAGCTCCCACGCGTGCTCCTGGTTGTAGCGGCCGTTGCCATAGAAGCCGCGGATGTCGCCCTTCCATTCGAGGCCGAGATTCCACGCCGACAGCCACAGCTCGGTGGCGGTCCCGCCGGCGAATGCGAGGCGGTCGAAGTAGCCGCGGTACGACAGCGCTCCGCGATCGGGGGTGACCTTCGTGCCCATGCAGGCCTTCGAGCGCACATCGTTGACCGAACGCATGTTCAGGCCGACGCCCCAGAAGAATCCGCCCGGCGTCGAGAAGAAGCGCGGATCGCCGGTGTCGACGCGCACGTAATCGTCCCACGGCTCTCCGGTCACCACCAGCTGCGGCAGCACCTGGGTGACGGTCCGGCCGCCGGACCAGCGGGCGACGAGCTGCACGGAATAGGACCCGGGCACGCGCGGCCGGAAGCGCGCCGCGAAGCGCGCCCCGCCGACCGGCAGCACCAGTTCGCGGTCTCCGCGGTCGCTGGTCGCCATCGGCTGGAGGAGAAATCCCGGAACCGTGAGCTTGGCGCCGCCGGGCGCGGTGAACACCGCCTCGAGCGCGAAGTCGTCCGGATCGTAGGGGTTCGCCGGGAACGGCGCCGGCACGCAGGTC
>JACDEN010000399.1 GCA_013816415.1 Planctomycetota bacterium | reverse complement strand
CCGTACTGCTGTGCAGCGGTGTCGTCGCTCCGATCCAGGTCTCGACCGCGCTGAAGCACGCGGCCTGCGAAGCCGAGGCGGTGGTCTACCTGATGCCCGGCCCGACCGAGACCTGGTGCCGCGTCGACCTGCGGCTGCGCGTGCGCGACGGTGAGCTCGGCGACCTGCGCCTCGACGCGCCTTTCGTGCGGGATCTGGCACCGCATCTCACCGCCGCGCAGTTCACCCTCGACCTGGCCGCCGCAGAGGCTTCCGCGCCGCTCGTCCTGCGCGCGTCGCAGCCCTGGAGCGGTGAACGCCTGGTGCGCCTGGAAGGCCGTCTGCCCGCCGGCGCCGACGCAACGCTTCCGCGCTTGGTCCTGCGCCGCGCCGCTGGCGACGACGAGCGCATCGCGCTGACGCAGATGGTGGTGGTGCAGGTACCGCCGCAGTTCGATGTGGCGCTCGAGCCCGGGTCGGCCGCGCTGCCGATCGAGGAGGATGACCTGCCCTCCTGGTCGGCCGCGGTCCCGGGAGATCCGGTAGTGGCGGTCTACAGACTCGAGGAGGGGCCCGTGGGCGGCTACCGCGTGATCACCCGCGCGCCCGCGGTGGTGCCCGATGGATTCGTCGATCAGGTCGACGCGCGGACGCAGATCGGCGACAGCGGCACGGTGACCTGGATGCGCTGCCGCGTCGCCGCTCCGGGAACGCAGATGCTGGCCGTGACCGTGCCCGCGGGCCATCGGCTGCTGCAGGCGACGGTCGATGGCATCGCCGCCGCGCCGCGCCGCGAGGGGGATCAGATCCTGCTGCCGCTGCCGGGACGCACCCAGGTCCAGGTCGTGCTGCTGTTCTCGGGCCCGGCTCCCTCCGCGCGGGTCGTCCTGCCGATGCCCACCCTCGGCACCCTGCCGGTGACGCGCAGCGTGTGGACGGTGGCGGTGGATGGCCGCTGGCTGGTGCGCCCCATCGCTGCGGCGGATGCGATGCCTTTGCACGCGCTGTCGCACCGTGGTTCGAGCCGTCCGTGGTTCGGGACCTGGCAGACGGCGTCGGACCACATCGATGCGCCGCGTCTGCCGCCGCCGACGCGGGCGGACACCGTCGATGCGCGGCTGCTGACCGCGATGGCTCCGCCCGCAGATCCACGCGGCGAGCCCACGTTGGCGCTGGCGGGAGTCTGCTTCCAGGGCGAACGGCTCGGAACGGGCGTGTTGCGGTTGGCCCTCGCCGACCGCGACGGTGCGTGGCGCGCAGACCGCCTCGGCTGGCTGCTGGCGCTGATCGGCGCGACGCTGCTGGGCTGGCGCGGCGGTTGGCGGATGCGCATCACGGCCGCTGCGAGCGCGCTGATCGCCGCCGCCGCGCTGCTCGCGGCGGCGCGCGGCTTCGGTCCACTGCTCGCGTTCTGCGAGTGGCTGCCGGTGGGCATCGCGGTGATCGCGGTCGGACGCGCGCTGCTGCGTATCCGGGCTTTCGCCGGCGCCCGCACGGCTGCCGTGGCCGCCCTGATCATCGCGATGGGAGCGACAGCCTGCGCAGGCGATGCGCCGGAACCGGTGCTGATGGGCTACACGCGTCTGGATTCCGCGCATGCGCCGCAGGACGTGCAGGTCGCGCTGACGCGCGCCCATATGACCGATCTGTGGCGGCGCGCGCATCCGGAGGAGCCCGACGCGGCGCCAGCGTGCGACCTCGCGACCGGCTCCGCCAGCTATCAGCTGCGGGCCGACGCGAAGCGCCTGGTCGGCACCATGACGATCCCGGTCGCGGTGCTCTCGCACGCGTGGCAGGAACTGCGCATACCGGTGGCCGTAGGCAGCGTCGACACCGTGCGCACGCTGCCGCTGGGCGGACGCCAGCCAGGTCGCCTGGCCTGGACCATCGACGGCAACGACCTCGTGGTGCACCTCGAGGGCGGACAGCAATGCGTGATCGAGGTGGGCCTGACCGTGCCGGTGGACGCGTCGGCGGCGGGGTTCGAGATCGCGCTGCCGGTGCTCGCGAGCCGCGGCGGTGTTCTCGTCCTCTCGGGCGATCGCGCGTGGGAGCTGCGGGCCGACGGCCGCGTCGTTCCCGCGACCGATGCGGGAAGCGTGCGCAGCTGGAGCGTCGACCTGCCGGTGGCCGCGCGCACCATCGCACTGTCGGCGCATCCACCGATCGCCTCGGCGCCTGCGGATCAGCGGCACCTTCGCCTCGCGCAGAACCTCGACCTGCGGCTCGAGCCCGGCCGGATCGAATGGATCGATGATCTCGTCATCTCGGTCCAGGGAGGATCATTGCGCGAAGCGGCGCTGGCGCTGCCGCCGGGATTGATGATCGCCTCCGTCGAGGGCCCCGCGCTCGCGACCTGGCGTCAGGATGGCGGATCGCTCGAACTGACGTGGACGACCGTGCTCAACGGTGCGACCGCGGTGCGCATCAGCGGGGTCATCCCGCGCCCTCCGGGGCCCGGATCGGCGCGCATGGCGGTGACGCTTGCTGTGGCGGAGCTCAGTTCGGGCCGGATGGCACTGCATCACGGCGTCGGCGAGCGCTTCCAGCGGCCGGCCGGACTCGATCGCGCTGAACCCGCTGCGGGCGAGGATCTCGCCGCGCGCTGGAGCGATCAGACGGCTGCCGCGCAGGACGCCGTGTCGTGGGAGGCGATCCCGGTCGAGCTGCGGCTGACCGAGCACGGCGCGCTGGTGGCGGGAGCTGACCGCATCCGCGCCCACGTCGTGCTCACGTTGTCCGGCCGCGGCCAGCTCGATGCGCTGCGCCTGCGCTTCGCCGAGCCGTGGCGGCTGCTGCCGACCTCTGCGCTGGTTGACGCGTCGCTCGCAGGCGTTGGCGCCGAACGCGTGCTGGTGGTTCGCCTGCCGGGTCCGATCACCAGCCAATCCACCATCGACCTGTCGTTCGAAGCCGAGCGCAGCGCCTTCGGGACGTCGCTGAGCGCGCCGGACCTGACGCCGGTCGCCGCCGTCGGAGTGACGCTCGAACTGCAGCAGTGGCTGGTCGGCGATGCTGGCGACCGGCGGCTGAGCCTGGCGGCCGGGAATCCGCAGGTGGTCCCGTCGCGCATCGAACCGCTGCTGCTGACGTCCAGCGGCCGCGACACCATGCTGCGCCCCGGCGAGCATTGGCGCCTCGCGTGCGAGCGCCGCGGCGGTGCGGCCGCGGTGTTCTCGCTGATCGCCGAGGCGCCGCAGGTGCAGGTCGAGGCCATGCATTACCTGGTGGTGGGAAGCGAACGCGTGCGCTGGTCGGCGCGCCTGATCTTCACGCCCGAGCAGGGAGAGCTGCGCGAGCTGCGCTGCACGCTGCCGCCGGCTGCCGTCCTGGTGCGTCTGGTCGCGCGGGATCTCGGCGGTTGGAAGCAGGAGGGGACGACGGTCACTGTGACCTTGGCGGCGCCGACCCGCGACGCCGTCTCCCTGGAGATGGAGCTCGAGGTGCCGTTCGTTGCCGGGCGCGCGAGCTGCTCGGCGATCACCACCGAGGGGAGTCGCCCGCTGATCTCACAGCAGGTCGCGGTGGTCGCAGACGATGACATCGGCCTGGTGCGCTACGCTCCCGATGGTCTCGAGAGCCGGCCAGAACTGGCGGTCGTCGTGCCCGCCGGCGTGGATGCGGGCCAGATCAGGGACCGCTGGCGGGCGCTGCGCGCCGACTGGACGCTGGCCATCACGCGCGAAGCGTTGGCAGCGACCGGGGGCGTCGACGCGGTCGCGACGCTGGTCGACATCCGCAGCGGGATCGCGCCGGATGGCGAACTGCGGTCGCGCGCGACCTGGCATGTGCTCAACCGCAGCCGGCAGCACCTGGCTCTATCGCTTCCGGCCGGCATCGACCTGTGGGAGGTGCGTGTCGACGGCCGCGTGGTGCATGCGCGCCGCGACGACGCCGATCCCAGATCGGTGTGGGTGCCGGTGCGCCGGCTACGTCCGGGCGAAGGTGGGC
>JACDEN010000398.1 GCA_013816415.1 Planctomycetota bacterium | reverse complement strand
GGCCGCCGGACTGCGCGGCATGGGCGGCGCCGGATTCCCGACCGGCGTGAAGTGGGAGATGGTGCGCAAGGAAACCGCGGCCACCAAGTACGTGATCTGCAACGCCGACGAGAGCGAGCCGGGCACCTTCAAAGACCGCGTGGTGCTCGCCGACCTGTCGCACCTGGTGATCGAAGGCATGGCGCTGGCGGCGCTGACCGTCGGCGCCACGCGCGGCTGGGTGTTCATCCGCCACGAGTACGAACCCGAACGGCAGGCGCTGCAGACGGCGATCGACGACGCCTATGCGCGCGGCGCGCTCGGCCGCGGCATCTTCGGCAGCGCGATGGATTTCGAACTCGAGATCTTCGTCTCGCCCGGCGGCTACATCCTGGGCGAGGAGACCGCGCTGCTCGAGTGCATGGAGGACAAGCGTGGTGAGCCGCGCAACAAACCGCCATTCCCGGGTCAGCAGGGCCTGTGGGGCAAGCCGACGCTGATCAACAACGTCGAGACCTTCGCGCACGCGGTGGGCATCATCGGCATGGGCGAGGCTTGGTGGAAGTCCCTCGGCACGAGCGGATTCGCCGGCCACAAGTTCATCAGCGTCAGCGGCGATGTGGCGACGCCCGGTGTGCACCTGGTGCCGACCGGGACGACCCTGCGCGAACTGCTGGCGCGCTGTGGCGGCATGAAGGACGGCAAGCGGCTGATCGCGATCGCCCCCGGTGGCGCCTCGAGCAATTTCCTGCCGCCGGCGAAGCTCGACGTGCCCCTGGACTTCAAGACCCTGACCGATGCGGGATCGATGCTGGGTTCCGGTGCCGCCGTCTTCGTCGGCGCGGGAGCGGACCTGCTCGCCATCGGCGTCAACGTGGCGACCTTCTTCCGCAACGAGTCGTGCGGGAAGTGCGTGCCCTGCCGCGTCGGTAGCGAGAAGGCGGTGGCGCTGCTTGCCGGCCGCACCTCGGTTCCGGTCGGCGGTGACGCGCTGCTCAAGGAGCTCAACGAGACCATGTACCTCACCAGCATCTGCGGGCTGGGCCAGGTCGCGCTCGGTCCCCTGCTGTCGATCCTGGCGAACTTTCCCGACGACATCCGACGCGACGCCAAGCCGTGAGCGCGAAAAAACCGTGGGAGGCGCGCATGCGCGGCTTCCGCGAACGCGCCGAGGTCGCCGACGTCGAGGCGATGCTGCTCCGCCGCGTCGCTGCCCTCGCGGGCGAAACCGTGGAGACCATCGGCGCGTCCGGGCGCATCCTGTGCGAGCGCATCTCGTCGCCGGTGGCGGTGCCGGCCTTCGACCGCTCGGCGATGGACGGCTACGCCCTGCGCGGCGAGGAGACCTTCGGAGCGGAGGCCTACTCGCCGCTGCGGCTGCGGGTGATTGGCGAGTCGCTGCCAGGACGCGCCTTCGCTGGAACCGTCGGCGCCGGTGAAACGGTGCGCATCATGACGGGCGCGCCGATGCCCTCCGGCGCCGACGCGGTGCTGATGGCCGAGGACGCGACCGTCGATGGCGACCATCTCGATATCGCAGCGCCCGTGCCGCCGAAGAAGAACGTCTCAGCCTGTGGCGAGGACGTGCGCGCCGGAGACGTCCTGCTCGAGGCCGGGCGCCGGCTGCGGCCGCAGGATCTCGGCGTGCTGCTGTCGACCGGCATCGCGCAGGTGCTGGTGCATCGCCGCCCACGCGTCGACATCCTGGTCACCGGCAACGAGCTGCTGCCGGCGGGCGCCGCGCCGCAGGGTCACCGCATCGTCGACGCCAATTCGCCGATCCTGCAGGCGCTGGTCGATCGCGACGGCGGCGAGGTGGTGCGGCGCGACATCGTCGCCGACGACCTCGACACCTTGCGCGCCGCGATCCGCGGCTGCGCCGGCGACGCCATCCTGGTCTCCGGCGGATCATCGGTCGGCAAGGAGGATTTCGTACCACAGGTCGTGGGCGAACTGGGCGAACTGGCGGTGCACGGCATCGCGATGCGTCCGTCGAGCCCCGCGGGCGTCGGCTTCATCGGCGGGCGCCCGCTGTTCCTGCTGCCGGGCAATCCGGTGTCGTGCCTGTGCGCGTACGACTTTTTCGCCGGGCCGTCGATCCGCGCGCTCGGCGGGCGCGCGCGCGACTGGCCCTACCGTTCCATCGTCCTGCCCCTGTCGCGGAAGATCGCCTCCGAATCCGGTCGCGTCGATTACGCGCGCGTGCGCGTGGTCGACGGCCGCGTTGAACCGCTGATGATCAGCGGCGCCTCGATCCTGTCCTCGACCACGCGCGCCGACGGCTTCGTGATCGTTCCGCGCGACAGCGAAGGATTCTCGGCCGACGATCAGGTGACCGTGCACCTCTATGGCTGACGCTTTCCTCGAGGTCATCGACGCTTCGGAGGCGCACCGCCGCTTCGATGACGCGGTGCGGCCGGCACCGCTCGGCGAGGAGACGGTGCCACTCGATCAGGCGCTCGGCCGCATCACCGCACGCGACGTCAACGCGATGGTCGACGTCCCCGGCTTCGACCGCTCGAACGTCGATGGCTTCGCGGTGCGCGCCGAGGATACCTTCGGCGCCGAGGAGTCCGCTCCGCGACGCCTCGCCCTCACTGGCGAGCATCTCGCCGCCGGTGACCAACCGACCCGCGAGGTCGGCGTCCGCACCGCGACCCGCATCGCCACCGGGGGCATGATCCCGCGCGGCGCCGATGCCGTGGTCATGGTCGAACACGTCCACGTCGATACGGACACGATCCTGGTGGCCAAGGCGTTGACGCCGTCAGCGAACGTCAGCTTCGCCGGCAGCGACATCGCCCGCGGCGAGACCGTGGTAGCCGGCGGCGTCCTGCTGACCGCCCGCGAGACCGGCACTCTCGCCGCGGTGGGCGTGACCGAAGTGTCGGTGTGGCGGCGCCCGCGCGTCGCGGTGTTCTCGACCGGCAACGAGATCGCCGCCCCGGGCACCACGCTGCGAGCGGGCCAGGTCTACGACTCCAATCTGCGCATCCTGTGCGACAGCCTGCGCGAACTTGGCTGCGAGCCGGTGCCATTGGGAATCGTCCCCGATGAGTCATCGGCGCTGCGCGCTGCGCTCACGCGCGCGCTCGCACACGACGTAGTTATTTTTTCTGGAGGCACCTCGAAAGGCGAAGGCGACCTCGGTGTGCAGGCGGTGCGCGAGGTGGCGACCGTGCTGTGCCACGGCGTCGCGCTCAAACCAGGAAAACCGCTGTGCCTGGCGGTGCGCGGCCGCACGCCGATCGCGGTGCTGCCGGGCTTCCCGACCAGCGCGCTGTTCACCTTCCATGAATTCGTCGCACCGGTTCTGCGCGCGCTTGCCGGCGCGGTGCGTTCCACGGCCGGCGTCGTGGAGGCGCGCATGCCGGTGCGGGTGAACACCGAAAAGGGTCGTGCGGAATTCCTGCTCGTGGGATTGATGGACGGTCCGACCGGACCGGTCGCCTATCCGATGGGCCGCGGATCCGGTAGCGTCACCACCTTCGCGCGCGCCGACGGCTTCGTCACCCTCGGACGCCAGCGGGAATTCGTCGAAGCCGGCGAGAGCGTCGCGGTGCGCCTGCTCGCGCGCGATCTCCAGCCAGCCGACCTGGTGGCGATCGGCAGCCAGTGCATCGGTCTCGACTGGCTGCTGTCGCTGCTACGCCGCGACGGCTTCACGTCGAAGACCATGATGGTGGGCAGCCAGGGCGGCTTCCTTGCCGCCGGCCGCGGCGAGTGCGACATCAGTGGCGTGCATCTGTGCGACGCGGACGGGGTCTACAACACGCCGTTCCTCCCAGCTGGCGTCACGCTGATTCCCGGCTACCGCCGCATGCAGGGCGTGGTTTTCCGCGGAAGCGAACCGGATCTGAGCACCACGCGCATGGTCAATCGCAACCGCGGCAGCGGCACACGCCTATTGATCGATCAGCTGCTTGGCGCGGCGCGGCCGCCCGGCCACCACCACGAGGCGCGCAGCCACAACGCCGT
>JACDEN010000397.1 GCA_013816415.1 Planctomycetota bacterium | reverse complement strand
ATACCGTCGGGTTGCAGGGCGTGCCCGCGGCCGACCACGGCCCAGTGGGGGCAGCGCGCTACTCGGCGATCTCGACCGCGGTGGGCGCCCGGGCGGGATGCGAGAGGGTCTGGTAGAGCTCCTCGGCATCCTGGTTCTGCAGGCGGATGCAGCCGTTCGAGGCCATGATGCCCATCTTCGGATTCTCGCCGGTGTAACCGTGGATGCCGATACCGGCCTGCCCCAGTTCATCGGCGTTCAGCGGCAGCCACATCGGACCGAGGATGTGCCCGGGCTCGTCGTAATGGATGACCTGATGCGTGACCGGGTGCGTCCAGTCGGGATGCCAGGAGCGGTCGGTCAGATGCGAGTGGCCGACCGGCGTCGGCGATTCCTTGGCGCCGACGCTGCAGGCGTAGCGCTTGGCGAAGATGCCCGCGACATAGCAGTCGAGGATGTAGTCGCCCTTGTCGATATGCAGCGAGAAGCCGCCCTTGTCCTTCAGGTTGACGACCTTGAGCGTGTCGCCGGGGTTGAGCTTGCTGTCGTTGATGTCGCGGCCGCGGAGGCGGTTGAGCAGTTCGCGGCTCATGCCGAACTTCTTGGCGATCCCATCGGGATTCTCGCCCGCGACCGCGGTGTAGACCGCGAAGGTTCCCGTGGGGTCGTTGAGGATGCGGGTCTTGGTGAAGAAAAGCGCGGTTCCGAGCGGCGCGAGGCGTTCGTTCACCAGGCGGATTTCCCGCTCGTGCATGCCAGGCTGGTTGTAGAGCGCCGGCAGGACCTGGCTGTAGAGAGCGGCGAGCGTCGTCGCCTTGTCGCTCGTCACCGGATCGGGTCCGGACTGGCTCCACAGGGCGTCGGCTTGGTCGAGCGCGCGCTTCGCGTCGGCCGGCAGTTCCGCCGCCGTGAGCGTCGGCATTCCGCCGGCCGTCGACAATCCGGTGGTCGACGACCCGCCGGAACCATCACCCGTGTTCGGTGCGAGCACCAGGTCGCCGCCGTCGGTCGCCGCGAGCTGGTGCTTCTTGTGGTAGTACCACCAGCCGCCGACGACTCCTCCGATGATGACCAGGATCAGCAGGAATCGCATATCAGGCCTCCGTGCGCGCCGTCAGTGCCGCACCCTAGAGCGTGCCGCATGAACGCGCAACGCGTATCGAGAACGCCAACTGCCAGCCGCCGGGACGCTGGCCTTGCGGACGGCCGCCGCTAGGTTCGCCCGCTCGACCGCCGCCACGCAGGAATCCCCATGACGCATCGCCCGTGCACCCTGGTCACCAGCCTGGCCCTGCTCATCGGAGCCGCCGCCGTGCAGGCCGCCGACGATCTCGGCGACGGCTCGCGCCTGCTCCAGCAGCCCGGGCCGGAATTCGCTCCAGGTTCGCGCCTGCAGGTCAATGCGCAGCGCCAGGTCGTGGTGCAGGGGCTGATCGATCTCGACGCGCTCATCCAAGGCAACTACCTCGACGCCAACAACGCCGTGGGAGACCATCGCGGCTACGGCCTGATCCGCGCCGAACTCGGCACCAAGGTCAAGACCGACGAGCACGTCACCGCGACCATCACCATCGGCTACTACGACGAGGCCGGCAGCGCCGCCTCGAACGCGGCGTCGACCTCGACCACTGCGCCCACCGTCCCCTCCAACCGCGGCCGCACCGTGGTCAAGGACGCCTACGTCGACCTCAACCAGTTCCTCAGCTCCAAGAGCCTCGGCATCCGCGCGGGGCGCATGCCCGTGCGCTGGAACCTGCGCGTCGACAAGGGCGCGTTCCTCTATGACAGCCGCGCCAACGATCCCGCGGTGGACAGCTGGGACGGCGCGCGCGCGTCCTACAACTACGACACCATCGACGTCACCCCCTACGCCTACCGACTGCCCGACAACAGCTCGCTCTTCGGAGCCGCCATCGACTGGAAGCCGGGTTCGAGCGGGGACACGCGCACCTTCCTCACCGGCTCGGTCGACCTCGAACGCAATGTCGTCCTGCGCCCGGTCGCGGCCAATCCGGGCGGCACCGGCCGGCGGCTGGTCACCTTCTCCGGCGGCGCGGAATTCGAGATCAACGAGTTCAACCTCTACGGGGAATACGCGTCGCAGCGCGGCGAGGACACCAACGGCGTGCGCTTCTACGGATGGGGCGCCAACGTCGGCATCGACTGGCGCACGCGCCTGCCGACCGGCCAGCAGTTCATCCTCGGCGCGAAGGCGGATTACCTGAGCGGCGACAACGATTCCACCGACAACCGCAACTACGCCTTCATCAACAACTGGGAAGGCACCAGCGACTGCTACATCGTCGAGCACGAGAAGTACGGCGAGCTCTCGCGCTACCTGCAGGGCAATCTCGAGGATCTCAAGCTGACCACCGGGATCTCGTTCGACGAGCACAACCGCATCCGCCTCGGCGCGACCTACGGCGTCTTCCGCATGCCGAATCCGCTGCCCGGGCAGTCGCGCGAATTCGGCCAGGAGGGCGACCTGACCCTGACCTGGCAGTACACCTACAATGCGACCTTCCGCCTGTTCGGCGGCGCGTTCAAGCCACATGCTGGATTCGTACCGTTGACCCCGGTCCCCGCGGTGACCAAGTTCGATCTGGTGTACCTGATGGGGCTGAATCTCGGGGTGGTGTTTTAGCAGGGTTGGTGGTTGGTGGTTGGTGGTTGGTGGTTGGTGGTTGGCGGTTGACCACAAACCACCAACCACAAACCACAAACCATCGTTCCGATGGATCCGCGCCTGCAGACGGTAGCCTCATTCGGCAGCCCGATGACCGAATTCGTCCATCTCCACGTCCACAGCCACTACACGCTGCTCGAGTCGACGATCACGCCCGCCAAGCTGCTGCGGGCGGTCAAGGACAAGGGCATGCATGCGATCGCGATCACCGATCGCGGCAACCTCTTCGGCGCCTTCGAACTGTTCTCGACCGCGAAGGAGCTGGCCGAGAAGGCGAAAGGGCCCGCCGACAAGGCCGCCGAGGATGCGAAGAAGGCGCGCGCTGCCGCGATGCCCGGGGACAGCGAAGCGGCTGCGCAGCTCGCCGAGCGGCTGGCAGCTGAGCTGCTCGCGAAGGCGAAGCACGAAGCGATCAAGGCGATCATCGGCTGCCAGGTCAACGTCGCTCCCCTCGGCATGAAGGAGAAGGTGCGCGACATGCACCAGCTGGTGCTGCTCGCGCGTGACGAGACTGGCTACCGCAATCTCAGCCGGCTGGTGAGCCGCGGCTGGCTCGAAGGATTCTACTTCGAGCCGCGCGTGGACCTCGAAGCCATCCGCGCCCATTCCGAGGGCCTGATCTGCCTCACCGGCGCCGGCAAGGATGGATTCCTCAATCGCCACCTCACCGCCGGGGCGGTCGAGGAGGCGGGCCGCCAACTCGGGCTGCTCAAGGAGGTGTTCGCCGACCGCCTCTACGTCGAGCTCAGCGACTTCGGCGTCGAGGGGCCGGTGAGCGCGATCGCCGGCAATCTCCAGCTCGCGCGCGCGCTCGACGTCCCGGTGGTGGCCACCAACTGGGTGCACTACCTCGAGAAGAGCGACCACCGCATCCAGGACGTGCAGCTCGCGATCGAGAACGCGACCACCATCGCCGACACCCGGCGCAAGCGCATGCCGTCGCCGGAATTCTACCTCAAGACCCCTGACGAGATGGCGGAGCTGTTCAAGGACATGCCCGAGGCGATCAGCAATTCGCTGGTGATCGCCGAGCAGTGTTCGAGCAAGGTCATCCCCACCGGCCAGTACTACCTGCCGAAATTCCAATGTCCCGAGGACGAGGACGAGACCTCGCTCCTGCACCACCTGTGCCTGATCGGGCTCAGCCGACGTTATGGTGACACCCCGACGGATGAGCAGCGCGAGCGGCTGCAGTTCGAGCTCGACACCATCGGCAACATGGGATTCGAGGCCTACTTCCTGATCGTCGCTGACTTCATCAATTGGGCGAAGGCCCGCGGTATCCCGGTGGGGCCC
>JACDEN010000396.1 GCA_013816415.1 Planctomycetota bacterium | reverse complement strand
GGTCTGGGGTGGATGAACGGCGGTTGCGTCCCTTCAGCACCACCTGGCAGGCATCGAACGTCGTCCGTGAGACCAGCGGTTGGAACTTGGCGACGTGTGAGACCCCCCGGTGGACGATCTCGCCGATGTACCCCCGGTTGTGGAGGATGTAGGCCAAGGCGGTGCGGTTGAACCGAGGGTAGGTCGTCCGGAACTCATGGCCCTCGGCGAGCAAGCGGTCACCCAGGGCATCCAGGGTGTACTGGCCGGTCGAGAACCAGTCGAAGATCTGCACCACGGTCTTGGCCTTCTCGGGATGAGGCACCACCGGGCAGGACCTGTCGGGAACATTCTTGTAGCCGTAGCTCGCCCGGCCCATCGGCCAGCCCTGACGGATCTTCTCCTCCATGCCCTTGAGGACCTCCGACCGGAGGTTGTCGCTGTAATACTGCGCCACCGCCGCCATCACGTTGAACGACAGCACGCCTGATGCGCCGGCGCCGAACTGGTTGTCGACGAAGGCCAGCTTGACCCCGCATTGGTCTTCAAGCTCCTGCAGGCGGACCGCGTCCTTCATGTTGCGGCAGACGCGGTCGAGCTTGTGAGCGAGGATGACCTCCAGGCCTTCCCGTTTCGCGTTCCGCCGCACCCAGGTGAACATCTCGTTGAAGGCGAGTCGCTCGGCACCTCGCTTGGCTGACTCGGCGACCTGAAACTCGCGGATGACCGTCCAGCCCTGTCGCTCGGCCCGTTCGCGGCAGACCCGCATCTGGGCGTCGATGGAGTAGCCCTCGCGCTGTTCGCGGGAGCTGACGCGCGTCCAGATCAGCACCTTCATGGTTGAGCCTGCTCACGAGCGATCCGGTAGATCACCTCGCCCGCGCGTTTGACGTTCTGCAGCATCTCCACGGCTTCCTCCTTGCCGATCGGTCGGCGGTAGAGCCGGGACCAGACGGCGATGGCTTCCGCAAGGAGGTCGTCGCTGATCCAGGCATCCGCCAAGGGGCGGGGATTCGCCCCTTGGTCCTTCAGGTGTTGCCGGGACTCCTGCGGACATCCAGTGATGTCTGCCGGTTCCGGCGGATCGAGATGACGCTGGAGCATGTCAGGCCAAGAGTCCGCTATCGATGCCCGCTTCGGCGAAGCTGGTCTTGATTCGTTCCATGGCGCGTTTCACCGTGTACCAGCCGATCTCAAGCTCCTTGGCGATCGCGTGGATGTTCATGCCGGCGGCGAGCCGCAGGCAGATCTCGCGGTCGGGCTCGGGCATCGCTGCCACCACCTGCCACAGTTCGTGCTGGGCTACCGTGTCGGGGCCAGCCTCTGCACGCTGAGGCTCAGCACGCAGGCGCTCCAGGCGCTGCGTGTAGCGCACTTGGCCTCGCAGGACTTTCTGCAGGACGTTGCGGATCAGGGCGGTTTGCGCTGTGCGCTCGCACGCACCGGTGTTTCGCGTGTGATCGAAGCGGTACTTCGCGAAGGCGATCGCCACTTCCTGGAGACCCTCGTCGATCTCGTCGAGACGGTAGCCCAGCCGTTTGGCGTAGGCCTGGGTGAGTTCCTGGGCCCAGAGAGGCAGGACGCCTTCGTAGGTGTTGATGGTGATGGAGATGGTGGCGGTGTCGGACATGGCTGGCTCGCTCGGGTTGATGTCCCGACCGGCAACGCGCCGGCGGAACGAGCGACACCTCACGCCAACAGCGGGGACACGGCGCTATCGCAGGATCTGTTCGAGAAGTCCCCGCGACCTGTGCAGCGGGGACAGAGTCCTGTCGCAGTCCTGTGACCCCAGGGACACAGGATTTCCGATCTGGATGCGCGACAAAAAACGCGACTCGGCGGGGAGTAATCCAGTGGAGACGATCCCGGTTCTGCGCTCCAGCAGATCGGCCGCATCGCTCGCAGGACTTCAGCATGCTTTTTCCTGCCGCTTGGTCGTCCTCGCCTGCACAGCCCTTCACGGCAGCTCTGATCTCCGAGCCGGAAGAGACCTACGCCGCTCGCCGCAAGGATCACCTCTCCAGCCATGCGCTGACGGAATTCCGCAAGAATCCGCGCCTCTATCGGAACAAGCAACTCGGTCTGATCGTCGAGGAAGAGCGCGCCGCGTTTGTCGTCGGCCGCGCCGCCCACTGCCGCGTACTGGAAGGAGATGCCGAGTTCCGCCGCCGTTTCGCCATCGGTGGTCCGATCAATCCGAAAACCGGGAAGTCATTCGGGCAGGACACCAAGACGTATGCCGAATGGGCGGCGGCCATCGGCAAGCCGGCGATCAGCCAGGACACCGCTGACCTCTGCGAGCGCCTCACCCGTGCGGTTCGCGAGCATGACGGGGCGACGTCGCTCATCGCTGAAGGCCAGGGCGAAGGCGTGGTACGCGTCGAGTTCGCCGGCCTGCCGTCGCAGATCCGCATCGACTGGACGCACCCCGATCGCGGCATCGTCGATCTCAAAACCATCGACGATCTCGACTACTTCGAGCTGCAGGCGCGCTCATTTGGCTACGCGCACCAGCTCGCGTTCTACCGCGCGGTGCTCGCCCAGGTCACCGGCCGCAAGCCGGAGGTCCACGTCATCGCGGTGGAGAAGAAGGAGCCCTACCGTGTTGGCGTGTGGCGCTTCTCCGACCAGGTGCTCGACGCCGCTGCGCGGGAGAACCTCGCCGCGATCGAACGGCTCAAAGTCTGCCGCGCACAGGACTGCTGGCCGACCGGCTACGAGCAGACCCGCATTTTCGACTACCTCGCTTGAACCACTCCAGCCAACCAGGACCAGCCCTATGAGCTTGCTCACCTCCATCATCACCGGCGCCAAGTCGGGACCGCGTCGTCTGCTCGTCTACGGAACCGCGGGCATCGGGAAGTCCACCTTCGCCACCTGCGCACCGTCGTCCGTGGTCCTCCAGACCGAGGACGGCCTGGGCGAGATCGACTGCCACAAGTTTCCCGTCTCGCAGTCCTTCGACGAGTTCATGCAGTCGCTTGGCGCTCTCTACAGCGAAGACCATCCGTACCGCACCGTGGTCATCGATTCGCTCGACTGGTTGGAGCGGCTGATCTGGGCCAAGGTCTGCGCCACGCGCCAGATCGCCACCATCGAGGACATCGGCTACGGCAAGGGCTACACCTTCGCGCTCACGCACTGGCGCGACGTGCTCGATGGACTCGCTGCGCTGCGCGAGCACCGGAGCATGACGGTGATCCTGATCGCCCATGCGCGCATCGAGCGCTTCGAGAATCCAGAAACCGAAGCCTACGACCGCTACGTGCCGCGCCTGCACAAGACCGCGACCGCGCTGGTGTCGGAGTGGTGCGATGAAGTGCTCTTCGCCACCTACCGCGTCTTCACCAAGGCCACCGACGAAGGCTTCAACCAGAAGCGCGTCCAGGGCCTGGGCTCAGGCGAGCGCGTGCTGCGTTGCACCGAGCGGCCGAGCCATCTCGCCAAGAACCGCCTGAACTTGCCCGACGAGTTGCCGCTCGCGTGGTCGGAGTTCGCCAAGCACCTCACCGCTAGCAACGCGATCGCCGCAGCCAGCACCACCGTCCCCACCACTCCCTCCACCAACCGCTGAACCAACCAAGGAACCACCCATGGCCACTCTCAACTTCGATGCCAACCAGGTCGAGCCCAGCTCCGGCAAGGATCCTGTCCCCGCCGGCAAGTACGTCGCCGCCATCACGGCCAGCGAAATGAAGCCCACCAAGAATGGCTCCGGGCAATACCTCGAACTCGAATACCAGATCCTCGATGGCGAGCACAAGGGCCGGAAGCTGTGGTCCCGCCATACGCTCCAGCACACCAGCACCCAGACCGTGCAGATCGCCCGTGGCGAATTGTCGGCCGTCTGCCGGGCGATCGGCGTGATGCAGCCCAAGGATTCGGCCGAGCTGCACAACCTGCCGATGACCGTCACCGTGAAGCTGAAGAAGCGCGAGGACAACGGCGAGATGGCCAACGAGGTCACCGCCTGGACCAAGAA
>JACDEN010000395.1 GCA_013816415.1 Planctomycetota bacterium | reverse complement strand
GATCGAGCGCAGGCACTGCGCGAACGAGCGACCGACCTCCTCGTCGACCGGCACCTGGATCAGGCCGTCGATCTCGTACTCGACCGGATCCTCGGTGGTGATGATCTTGATCGAGTCCTCGTTGATGGCGCTCAGCGCCGAATAGAGCGTGGTGGTCTTGCCCGAGCCGGTCGGGCCGGTGACGATGACGATGCCGTTGGGGCGCTCGATCACCTGACGGAAGTACGCGAGCTGGTCGTCGGGGAACCCGACCTTCTCGAGATCCAAGCCCATGACCTTGCGATCGAGGATTCGAATCACCACCGATTCGCCGAACATCGTCGGCAGGCACGACACGCGCAGGTCGACCTCGCGGTCGCCGATCTTCACCGGGATCTTGCCGTCCTGCGGCAGCCGGCGCTCGGCGATATCGAGATGCGACATGACCTTGATGCGCGCGACCAGCGCGCCGGCGAGGTTCTTGGGCACCGGCAGCATCTCGTAGAGCACACCGTCGATGCGGTTGCGGACCCGAAAAAGGTCCTCGAACGGTTCGAAATGCACGTCAGACGCCTGGGCCTTGACCGCGGTCAGCAGGATCAGGTTGAGCAGCTTGCGGACAGGTGCGGATTCGGCTGCGGCTGCGGCGCCGACGTCGTTGGTATCGATGTTGGCGAGCGCACCGGGATCGATGATGAAGGAATCGCCGTCTCCGGAGTCGCCCGACGGATCGCTCATCGAGGCCATCAACTCGTCGACGGTGGCCTTGTTCTCGTCGATCTTGTCGACCGGATAATACTGGGCGAGCGCCTCCTCGATCGATTCCTCGACAGTCAGCGCCGCGCGTACCTGCGCCACGTTGAGCATGAACTTCAGATCGTCGAGCGCGGCGAGGTTGTCCGGGTCGGAAGTCGCCACCACCAGCACGTTCTCCTCCATGCGCACGGGGATGATGCGGTAGCTGTTGGCGACGTTCGATGGCACCTTGGCGATCAGCGATTGCGGCAGCACGATGCCGCTGAGCTGGACCATCTCCATGCCCTTCAGGCGCGCGATGGCGCCGAGCACGGCGTCGGAGCGGATGCCGCCCTCGAGGCAGGCGGCGACGATGTCCGCGCCCTGCTTCTTGTGGGCGGTGAAGATCTTCTGCGCCGTCGGCTGGTCGACCTCCTCCCATTCGTAGAGGATCTTGAGCAGGGCCTTCGGATCGACGCCGCCGGACTTGATCATGGAGCGACCGTGCAGCCGCGCGGCGGCTGGGCGGATGCCGGGGCGGGGGCGGGGGCGATGCGCGCGGTCCGGCTCATCCCTTCGCCCCGCCGGCTTCCTGGACCTTGCGCTGCAGGAAGCCCTGGTCCTTGGCGAACATCATCATGTTCTCGAAGTCGATGGTGCCTTCGTTGTAGAGCTTGTAGAGCCAATCGTCGAGCAGGACCATCCCCTGGTTGGCGCTGGTCTGGATGGTCGAGTCGATGCGGAAGCTCTTGTTCTCGCGGATCAGATTCGAGATCGCCGGGTTCATCAGCATGATCTCGAACGCGGCGGCGCGGCCCTTGCCGCTCGCCTTGGGGACCAGCGCCTGCGAGATGACGGCGATGAGGTTGCCGGCGAGCTGCGTGCGCACCATCTCCTGCTGATTGGTCGGAAAGACGTCGATGACGCGATCGACGGTACGCGAGGCACCGGTCGTGTGCAGCGTGCCGAACACCAGGTGTCCGGTCTCGGCCGCGGAGATCGCGGCGCTGATGGTGGCGAGGTCACGCATTTCACCGACCAGGATGACGTCTGGATCCTCGCGCAGGGAACGCCGCAGGCCTTCCTCGAAAGACGGGCAGTCGATGTGGATCTCGCGCTGGTTCACCACGCACTTCTTATGCGTGTGATAGAACTCGATCGGATCCTCGAGGGTGATGATGTGCCCCTCTTCCTCGTTGTTGATGAAGTCGATCATCGTCGCGAGGGTGGTGGATTTTCCCGAACCGGTGGGGCCGGTCACCAGCACGAGGCCGCGGGGACGCGTGCAGATGTCCTTGATCAGCGGGGGCAGGCCGATCTCTTCGAAGGTCAGGATCTTCGACGGGATGAGGCGCAGCACCATCGCGACGCGGCCCTTCTGCTTGAAGGCGTTGACGCGGAAGCGCGCCTTGTCGAGGTAGCCGATGGCGAAGTCGGTCGACCCGATCTCAGATATCTCGGTCTGGCCGCGCTCGCTGGTGATCTGCTTCATCAACTGCGCGGTGTCGTCGGCGGTCAGCGGATTCGCCTTCAGGCTCTTCACGCTGCCGTGGATACGGAACGTCGGCGGACGGCCAACGGTGATGTGGATGTCCGAAGCGTTCTGCTGCAGGCAGATCTCCAGCAGCTGATTCATGTCGTAGGCCATCGCCGGATGATCCTTGCTGGATGGTACGGCGGCCGGAGCCGGCCGTTGGGCCGGCGGGACGCTCGCCGAGAATGCCGAAAGGTGTTCGATCAGTATGGCTGGCAGTGCCTTGCGGCAACCGCACCCGGGTGTGGCGCTTTTTTCGGTGTGTGATCGAGGCGTGGTCGTGAAACGTTCGACCTGATCGGTCGACGGCGGTTATTTCCCGCGCCGCTCGATCACCTCGGGCAGGCTCTCGTAGCGGACGTCGGAGGCGCGGCGCAGGTCGGCGAGCATGCGCGTGGTCCGTTCATCGACCTGGGTCTCGACGAGATCGCACAGGACGCGCTCCTTGACCTCGGCGAAGTCCGCTGCTTTCGCCGGCCGGTGCGCTTCCACCCGCAGCAGGTCGACCCCTCCCGGCCCCTTGACCGGAACGATCAGGGAGGGGAACTCCTTCGCCGCGAACGCCTTCTCCATCGCCTCGGCAGGGACCGGTCGGGCCCCGGGGCGACTGCGCACCCCGTTCCGGGTCACCCATCCGAGCGCGCCACCGGCTCCCGCGTCACGATCGTAGCCCTTGCCGTAGACCTGCCAGGTCTGCTCGAACGACTGCTGCCCCTCCTTGATGGCGCGGTAGAGCGGCATCATGCCGTCGATCAGGACGCGGTCGGGTTCGTCCGGGTCGACGCGATCCTTTCCATCGGGGCCCTTGTGGACCTGGTAGGCCACGAAGATGTCCGAGAGCTGGACCGCCTCCGCCTGGTCGTACGACTCGCGCCGGCCCTCGAACCAGGCCTTGAGATCGGCCTCCGCGATCTCGGTGCGCGCCTGCTTGAGCACCAGCACGCGAAGGCCGGCGAGCAGGCGGAAGCCCGGCTGCTGCTTGAACTGCTCGGGCGTCTTCTGCTCGCTCGCCCGCAGGTACGATGCGAAGTCGATGCGCTCCTTGTGCTTCGCAGCGGCGTCGCGCTCGAACTGGCGCTCCATCGCGGCGTAGGTGGCGTCGATGGCCGCGCTGTCGACCGTGATCCCCTCCTTGACGAGCGCCTGCTCGACCATGGCGATCGAGATGAGCTCGTCGCGCACTTTGCCGCAGGTGCCGGATTTCAGCAGCGCGAGCGCGAGATCCTTGCGCGTGAGCGTGTCGCTGCCGATCGCCAGCAGCGGCTGGTCGTCGCTGAGCCGGCTCCACTCGATGCGGTCGAGTTCGCCATGCACCCATTCCTCGATCTTCTCAGCCCCCTCCCTGCGCAGCAGGGCATCCTCGACGGCGCGCAGCGTGACCGGCTGGCCGTTGACCATCGCGACCGGCAGCTTTTCCGGATCGGTGGAGGTCTCCGCGGCGCTGACGGCGACGGTGCGCGTCAGGAGCAGGCAGACGGAGAGCACGAGCGATGCGTGGACCTTCACGGGAACCTTTCAGCTGCTGAGCGGCGACTGGATCGCGCGGTGCAGCGCCAGCAGCTCGTCCGCATCGAGGTTTTCCAACCTGCGGGTCGGGTCGATGCCGCAAGTCCGGCACGCATCCTCGGCCGCGGTGCGCGTCATACCGGCGTCGCGCAGCGCTCCGGGCAGGACCTTGCGCCGGGCCGAGAACACCGCGCGGCACCAGGCGCCGAAT
>JACDEN010000394.1 GCA_013816415.1 Planctomycetota bacterium | reverse complement strand
GGCCGCCGAGCTCGCTGCGGCCTTCGAGATCGCGCGCCGGCTCTCGCTGGCCGATCTGCGCGACCGGCCCGTGCTCAAGACCCCGGAGGCGGTCGCCGATCTGCTCGCTCCGCTGGCGGCCAGCCTCGCGCACGAGGAGCTGTGGTGCCTGCCGCTCGATTCCCAGAGCCGGCTGATCGGCCGGCCGCGCGTGGTGTCCAAGGGCGACGTCGACGGCACCGACGCCGGGCCGCGCGCCTTCTTCCGCATCGCCATCGCCGCCGGCGCGACCACCTGCATCGCCGTGCACAATCATCCGGGAGGCGATCCCACCCCGTCGGCGGCCGACCGCTCGGCGACGACCCGGCTGGCCGCCGCCGGGCGCACCGTCGACGTGCCGCTGGTCGACCACGTGGTGATGGGCACGGGCGGTCGCTTCACCAGTCTGCGGCGCTCAGCCCCGGATTGTTTCCGCTAGCAAAATCGCTCGTGCGGGCCGTCACCGATCGATTCGGCGCTCAGCTCGCAACAGCCTCGCGGAGTGCCGAGGTCCTACTTGCTCCGCCTAGTCACCACCTACCCTTGCGCGAGTTTTTGCCCAGGCGCTTCCGCTGGGCTCTCGCCATCGCAATTCCGGGAACTGCATGCCCAAGCGCACGGACCTCAAGAGCATCCTCATCATCGGCTCGGGTCCGATCGTCATCGGTCAGGCGTGCGAATTCGACTATTCCGGGACCCAGGCGTGCAAGGCGCTGCGCGAAGAAGGCTTCCGCATCATCCTGGTGAACTCGAATCCGGCGACGATCATGACCGATCCGGAGATGGCCGACGCGACCTACGTCGAGCCGATCACCCCCGGCACCCTGCGCAAGATCATCGCGCGCGAGCGCCCCGACGCGGTGCTGCCGACCCTCGGCGGCCAGACCGCGCTCAACACCGCGATGGCGCTGGCCGAGAGCGGATGCTTCAAGGAATACGGCGTCGAGATGATCGGCGCCACCGCCGAGGTCATCATGCGCGCGGAATCGCGCGAGGAGTTCGCGGCGATCATCAAGGGCCTCGGCCTGCACATGGCGCGCGCGCTGAAGGCGACCACCTGGGAGGAGGCGCTGAAGGCAAAGGCCGCCATCGGACTGCCGTGCATGATCCGGCCGTCGTTCACCATGGGCGGCTCGGGCGGCGGCCTGGCGACCACCGAGGAGGCCTTCGAAGCGATCTGCCGGCGCGGCCTGGCTGCGTCGCGCACCAGCGAGCTGTCGATCGAGGAGAGCCTCTACGGCTGGAAGGAGTTCGAGCTCGAGGTGATGCGCGACAAGAAGGACAACGTCGTCATCATCTGCTCGATCGAGAACCTCGATCCGATGGGCATCCATACCGGCGATTCGATCACCGTCGCGCCCATCCAGACCCTGACCGACCGCGAATACCAGCGCATGCGCGATGCGTCGCTGGCGATCATCCGCGCGGTCGGCGTCGAGACTGGCGGCAGCAACATCCAGTTCGCTGTCAATCCCGAGAACGGCCACATGGTCGTGATCGAGATGAATCCGCGGGTCTCGCGCTCGTCCGCCCTGGCCTCGAAGGCGACCGGCTTCCCGATCGCGAAGATCGCCGCCAAGCTGGCGATCGGCTATACCCTCGACGAGCTGTCGAACGACATCACGCGCGAGACGCCGGCCTGCTTCGAGCCGACCATCGACTATGTGGTGACCAAGATCCCGCGCTTCGCCTTCGAGAAGTTCAGCGAAGCCGACGACACCCTCGGCTACCAGATGAAGTCGGTGGGCGAGGTGATGGCGATCGGCCGCACCTTCCGCGAATCGTTGCAGAAGGCGTTGCGCGGACTCGAGACCGGCGCCAACGGCCTCGGCCCCCGCAAGGCCGATGATGTCGGGGAGCCGGCGCGCAAGGCCGAGTACCTGCACGAGATCATCCGCCCGACCTCCAGCCGCCTGCTGATGGTGCGCCTGGCGATGCAGGCCGGCGCGACGGACGACGAGATCCAGAAGACGACGCGCATCGATCCCTGGTTCATCCGCAACCTGCGGCAAATCGTCGACCACGAGGCGGTGATCAAGAGCCTGGGCATGGCGCGCTGCGATGCTCCCGCGATGACGCGCGCCAAGCGCGACGGCTTCAGCGACAAGCAGCTCGCGGTGCTGTGGAACGCCACGGAAGATGCGGTGCGCGAGCAGCGCTGGCGCTTCGGCGTGCACCCGGCCTACAAGCTGGTCGACACCTGCGCGGCTGAATTCACCGCCATCACGCCGTACTACTATTCGACCTACGAGCAGGAATCCGAGCACCCGGTCAACGACCACAAGAAGATCATGATCCTCGGTGGCGGGCCGAACCGCATCGGCCAGGGCATCGAATTCGACTACTGCTGCTGCCACGCCGCCTTCGCGCTGCGCGACGCCGGTTTCCAGGTGATCATGGTCAACTCGAATCCCGAGACCGTGTCCACCGACTACGACACCTCGGACTACCTGTTCTTCGAGCCGCTCACCACCGAGGACGTGCTCGAGATCAACCGCGTCATGAAGCCGATGGGCGTGATCGTGCAGTTCGGCGGCCAGACGCCGCTGAACATCAGCCTGGATCTCGAGAAGGCCGGGCTGCCGATCATCGGCACCAGCCCCGCCGACATCAACCGCGCCGGCGACCGCGAGCAGTTCAAGGCGGTGCTGGAACAGATCCATCTCAAGCAGCCGAACAACGGCATCGCCCGCACCATGGACGAGGCGATCCGCGAAGCCGAGCGCATCGGGTATCCGGTGGTGGTGCGCCCGAGCTTCGTGCTCGGCGGCCGCGCCATGGAGATCGTGCAGAATCGCACCGATCTCAAGCGCTTCGTCGCGCTGGCGATGGAGGTCGCCGCCGGATCGCCGGTGCTGATCGACAAGTTCCTCGAGCATGCGGTCGAGGTCGATGTCGACGCCATCTGCGACGGCAACGAGGTGATGATCGGCGGCGTCCTCGAGCACATCGAAGAGGCCGGCGTCCACTCCGGCGACGCCTCGTGCGTCATCCCCGCGTATTCGCTCTCCGACCGCATCGTCACGCGGATGCACGAGATCACCGCGTCGCTCGCCATGCACCTGAATGTGCGCGGCCTGATGAACGTACAGTTCGCGATCCGCCACGAAGAGGTCTACCTGATCGAGGTCAACCCGCGCGCCTCGCGCACCGTGCCATTCATCGCCAAGGCCACCGGCGTGCCGCTGGCGAAGATCGCGGCGCTGGTGCAGGCCGGCAGGACGCTCAAGGAGCTGGGCATCGATATCGCCGAGGCGCTCCGGCGCAGCGAGCCCACGCATTTCTGCGTCAAGGAGTCCGTCCTGCCGTTCAACAAGTTCCCCGGCGTCGACACCATCCTCGGCCCCGAGATGCGCTCGACCGGCGAGGTCATGGGCATCGCCCCGACCTTCGGCGAGGCCTATTACAAGGCGCAGCTCGGCGCAGGCACCGCGGTGCCTCTGCACGGCAAGGTCTTCATCAGCGTGCGCGACAACGACAAGCGCCTGATGATCGCGCTGGCGCAGGAGATCGCCGACCTCGGCTACCAGATCTACTCGACGCGCGGCACCGGCAAGATCCTCGAGCGCGGCGGCATCCCGGTGAAGGTGTTGAACAAGGTCAAGGATGGCGGCGACACCGTGCTCGCGCACCTGAAGGAGCTGGCCTTCGTCATCAACACGCCGAACAACCGCGGCGGCCGCAGCGACGAGGGCAAGATCCGCTCGGCGTGCGCTGTCTCATCGACGCCTTATTTCACCACGCTCTCCAGCGTCGCCGCGATCATCAGCGCGTTGCGCCAGCTCAAGCGCGCCGACTACCAGGTGCGCAGCCTGCAGGAGCTGCTGCCCAACCGCGGCCTGTGGAAACCCGCCGAAGCCGCCAAGGCCTGATGTCGACCGTCATCATCGCGACGATCTGCACGTTCCTCGCGGTGCCCATCATCGGCGCACTGCTCGGTCTGGCGC
>JACDEN010000033.1 GCA_013816415.1 Planctomycetota bacterium | reverse complement strand
CCGCGCGCGAGCGCGCGTCCCGCTCCGAGCGGCTCACCCGTCCCGACTCACGCCGGTCGGTCCGTCCAACCGTGGCGCCGTAGTCGCGGCGGTTCACGGTTTCAATTCCACCAATGTGGCGACAGGTGCTGCCGCAGGGCTTTCGATCCGGCCGGCAGCGCCCACGACGGTCAGCTGAGCGCCAGGTCGAGCCGGCGGGCACCTCGCGGCCCTCGCTTCCGCTGGCGCTCCGAGCCAGCACGCTGACCGGCGAGGAGCGAACGATGATGCGTCTGGAGTTTTCGGCGTCTGCGTACTTGGCTGCGGTGGTTTTGGCCATGTGGGTGGCAGCGCCCTTCGCCTCGGCCGCCGACGATCAGCCGAAGGCGGGCACGGAGGCGGTTGCGTCCACCGCCTCCAAGGTCGCGGCCACCTCGGTGCCGACCTTCCATTGCCTGAGCGTCTACTGGTCGCCCGAGAATGGCGAGGCCGCGAAGAAGGTCCTGGTGAAGTTCCGCGAAGCCGCCCAGCACGATTGGCGCGAGGGGCTGGCGATGCGCTACAACCCGGTGAAGACCACGGAATGCAAAGGGGACTATCGCGGCAGCATCGTCAACCTGAAGCCCGGCACCTCCTACGAGATCGCCCTCACGCTCGAGGGCACCGACATCCGCACCTCGTTCAAGGCGTCGACCTGGAGCGAGAAGTTTCCAGTCGCGTCGACGGTCACGGGCAAGACCGGCGGCGACACGCTGACCGTGAAGGAATCGGGGAATCCCGACGGCTATGTCCTCTACGACGGCACCGGCTGCGTCATCGACACCGCCAACAAGGCAGATTATGGGATCTCGGTGAGCGCCAGCTATGTGATCCTGCGCGGGTACACCATCAAGAACGTCAAGCAGTTCGGCGTCAACATCCGCGACGGGCACCACATCGTCATCGAGAACTGCGACATCAGCAAATGGGGAAGCGCGGACGAGAAGGGCTTCGGTGCCGATTTCCAAGGCGCGGTCTACAGCAAGAACAAGGACCTCCACGCGGTCGTCGTCCAGCGCTGCAAGCTGCACCATCCGACCTGGGACTCCAACAGCTGGGCCGAGGATCACAACAAGAGCCGGCATCCCGGAGGAGCGCAGACCATCGTGTTCTGGGAGACCGAGGGCAACAACGTGTTCCGCTACAACGAGTGCTGGTCGGACGACGACCACTATTTCAACGACGTGATGGGCGGTGCCTTCAACGCCGGCTATCGCGGCTTTCCCGGCGCCGACAGCGACATCTACGGCAATTACATCGCCAACTGCTGGGACGACGGCATCGAAGCGGAAGGCGGCGACCAGAACGTCCGCATCTGGAACAACTACATCGAAAACATCATGATCCCCATCGCCGATGCCGCGTGTTCGATCGGTCCGCTGTACGTCTGGCGCAACGTCTCAGGACGCTCCTACAGTCCGCCCGGCAGCGAGTGGAATCTCACGCACGGCGGCTTCATGAAGATGGGCTTCGCCGACAATGAGAAATGGATGACCGGGTACATGTACATCTTCAACAACACCGTCTTCCAGCCGAAGGGCGAAGGCGCCGACGCGCTCGGCGGCAGCTCGCGGATCATCAAGCACTGCGTCACCCGCAACAACATCTTCCAGTCCCGCCCGGGCGACACCCATTCCATCTCGACCGACAAGAAGAGCGCTGACAACGATTTCGATCACGACCTGCTCTCGGGGCGCTATCCCGCTGACCAGGAGAAGAACGGTATCGCGGGCGTGCCGGTCTACGCGCCGAATGCGGGCTTCACCTTCGAGAAGAAGACCGGGACGTTCCAATTGGCTTCCGACAGCCCCGGCGCCAAGAAGGCCGAGGTCATCCCGAACTTCTGCGACGCCAGCACAGCGCCGGATATGGGCGCCCACGAAACCGGAGCGCCGCCGATGGCCTACGGCCTCAAGGCTGAATTCGTTCCGCCGGGGACGCCCGCCAAGACCGCCCATTGATGGTAGGCGGGCGGGAGCTGTTCCCGCCTGACCTGAGGCCTCCTGCTCAAGGTGGTGAGGCGCGGTTGTCCGGATCCGTCATCGCCGCTTCATCATTCTGACTGCGCCGCTATTCGTAAGGGCCCGGGGGAATCAGATGCGCAGCCTGATCGCGATCGTCGCCTGTCTGTGCTGGCTCGCATGTCCCACGTCCGCCGCCGACCTACCCGAGGACGCCGCGCGTGCCCTCGCGGCATTCGAGAAGAAGAAGAGCGAGATCGACGCCAGGACCACGGCCGATGTGGCGAAGGAGAAGGACGCCCTCGGCAAGGCGCTGCAGAAGGTGCTCGAGAAGGAGACCAAGGCCCACCACTCGGACGCGGTGCGCAAGCTGAACGACTACCTCGAGGACCCGGCGAACAAATCGACGATCAACCTTCCGGAGGAGGCGAGCGACACCCTGGCGCAGTTCGAGACGAAGAAGAAGGAGATCGAGAACAAGGCGGGCGCTGAGATCGCCAAGCATAAGGAGGTCTTCGCCAAGGCGCTGGTGAAGGCCCAGGAGCGTGAGACCAAGGCCGGTCACGCCGACGTCGCGACGGCGATCCGGCAGTGCCTGGATGCGCACGGAGAGAAGGCCGCGTCCGCGGCGCCGGCTCCGGGTGCACCGCCGGCAGCCGCTCCCGCCCCGACGGGCAGGAATCCCTCGTGGCCGGATTTCGTCAAGTCTTTGAAGGTGGTTTCGATCGGTGGCTGGAACGATTCGAAGGCGACCGCGATCACCATCGGCGACTGGAGCATGCCGACGGGGCTCGGCCTGAACGTGGTGGCGATGGTGGACGGGAAGCGGGTGATCGAGAAGTCGTTCCACAACGACAACGATTACCAGACCTTGTTCGACGAGGTCGAGAAGCTCCCCGCAGGGGCGTACGTGGTGATGGCGATGCGGCAGGATTCCGGCAGCACGCCATTCTCGACCAAGGCGCAGAAGGCGCTGCGCGCCTGCGGCGGCAGACAGGGCCTGGATGGACAGCCCGGCACCGCGTCGTACCTGCTGATCGGGATCAAGGGGGGACCGTCGAACCAGTCGATCGAACGCGCGCAGGTCGAGAAGATCGAATACCCTTTTCCGCCCAAGAAGTGATGCGTCGAATCGCGCTGGGCCTCAGGCGCGGATGGTAATAGTGCGGCCATGCGCCCGATCCTCCTCGTCCCCGTTCTCCTCCACGCCGTGCTGGCATCCCTCGCGGCGGCGGAGCCAGAGCGTCCACTCCTGCACACCCTCTTCACCGATCACGCGGTGCTGCAGCGCGACGCCATGGTGCCGATCTGGGGATGGACGACGCCGGGGACGGCGGTGCATGTCACGATGGACGCTGTCGCCGCCGATGCGGTCGCAGACGAGGGCGGCAGGTGGCTCGCGCGCATCGGGCCGTTTTCCGCCGGCGGTCCGTACACGCTGACCGTCGCCGGTCCGACCACCGTCACCGCCACCGACATCCTGGTCGGCGACGTGTGGCTGTGCTCGGGCCAGTCGAACATGGCGATGGGCATCGGCGCGATCAAGGACGCGCAGAAGGAGATCGCTTCCGCCGATGAACCGCAGATCCGGCTGCTCGATGTGCCGCAGGTCATCGCCTACACGCCGCAAACCGCCATCGCCGCGCATTGGCACGTCTGCACGCCCGCGAGCGTCGCCGGCGGCGGGTGGGCGGGATTCTCGGCGGTCGGGTACCTGTTCGGACGACAGCTCCACCACGAGCTGAAGATCCCGATCGGACTCATCCAGTCGACGCGTGGCGGCACCCTCGCCGAGGCCTGGACCAGCGGCCCCGCGCTGAGCGCGATGCCGGAATTCCAGGCCGCGGTCGTCCAGGTCGGCGAGGATGCCAAGCGTCTCGCCGCCGGAGCGCCGGACTACGCGAAGGACGTCGCCGTCTGGTGGCAGGCAAACGACGCCGGCACTCGCGCGGGCTGGTCGTCGCCAACTGCCGAGGCCAGCGCTTGGAAGTCCATGGCGCTGCCGCAGCACTGGGAGGAGGGCGGTCTGCCAGGGTTCGACGGCGGAGTGTGGTTCCGCCGTTCCTTCGAGATTCCCGACGGCTGGTCGGCCAACGAGCTGATTGTGCATCTGGGGGCGATCGACGATCGCGACACCACCTGGATCGACGGCGTCGTGGTCGGCGAGCGTGAGGCTTGGAACGAGCCGCGCGATTACCGCATCCCGGCCGGAACGCTGGCCGCGGGCCGGCACGTCATCGCGGTGCGCGTGCTCGATACCGGTGGCCCCGGCGGATTCTCGGGCAAGGCCGAGGAGCTGCGCGTCGAGCGCGTCGGCACGACCGACAGCATTCCGCTCGCGGGACCGTGGCGGTATCGCGAGGGCGCTGCGCTGTCGTCGCTTCCGCCGCTGCCGGTTCGCCTGGGCGAGAATCCGAATGTTCCGACGGTGCTCTTCAACGGCATGATCAATCCGCTGGTGCCGTGCGCGTTCAAGGGCGCGATCTGGTACCAGGGCGAAGCCAATGCCGGACAGGCGGCGATCTATCGCCGGCTGCTGCCGACGCTGATCGCCGACTGGCGCGCGCGCTTCGACGTCCACGACTTCCCGTTCCTGATCGTGCAGCTCGCCAACTACGGCGAGCGGCACGCACAACCGACCGAGTCGGGGTGGGCGGAATTGCGCGAAGCGCAGCAGATGACCGCGCAACGCGTGGCGAAGAGCGGGCTCGCGGTCGCCATCGACATCGGCGAGGGCGGCGACATCCACCCCAAGAACAAGCAGGACGTGGCGAAGCGCTTGGCCGTGGCCGCGCAGGCGGTGGCCTATGGGCGGGCGGGCGAATTCTCCGGGCCGGTCTACCGCGCGATGCGCGTCGACGGGGCGACCGCGGTGCTCTCCTTCGACCACGTCGGAGCCGGACTGGTCAGCCGCGGCGAGCGGCCGCTGACCGGATTCGCGATCGCCGGCGACGACCGGCGTTTCGTGTGGGCCGAGGCGCGCATCGTCGCTGACACCGTCGTCGTCTCGTCACCGACGGTCGAGCATCCGACCACGGTTCGCTACGGCTGGGACGACAATCCCGACGGCTCGCTGGCCAATGCCGATGGGCTGCCCGCCTCGCCCTTCCGGACCGACGCACCCCGCGAGCTTCCCTAGCGCATTTTTGCTATTGCGAGTCATAAGCATCAACGTGAATCAGCGCGCGCATGGATGACCCGGGAAATCGCTGGAAACTGCCGTTTGGCACATGTTTCCACTGGAGTCGACCTATGTGGAACTTATAAGCCCGACCTTCCTGATCGGGAGCCGCATGGGCGGCAAAGGACTTCATGGACGCTCATCGTGCCGGCACCGAAACGAGCTCGACCCCGGCTGCCAACGCCGGCCCCTCCTATTTCGACGTCGTCTATCCCCTGACCATCCTGATCCTGCTCGGGCTGGCGATCCCGGCGCTGCTGATGAGCCTCAACGCCATCCTCAGCCGGTTCGCCATCGGCACCCGCAACACCAGCGCCGGCAAGCAGGAACAGTACGAATCCGGGCTGCCGGTCTCGGTCGGCGATTCGGGCGAGAAGTTCAGCATCAAGTTCTACCTCGTCGCGATGCTCTTCCTGGCGTTCGACATCGAGGTCGCCTTCCTCTATCCCTGGGCCTACATGTTCAACAAGTCGGAAGGCTGGGACATCGTCTGGCTGCTGGTGGTGTTCCTCGTGCTGCTCGAGGTCGGCTACCTGTACCTGTACAAGAAGGGCGCGCTCGATTGGGAATAGCCATGCTGGTCAATTCGAATCCCCGGTCGTACGATGCTGAGCCCAGGCGGAGTGAGCCATGACATTCAAGCCGACTCCAGCGACCGTGACCCCCGAGGTCAGCCTCGGCGACAGCTTCATCACCACCCGCGTCGACGCGGTGGTGAACTGGGGGCGCCGCAACAGCCTGTGGCCGTTCCCGTTCGGCACCGCGTGCTGCGGCATCGAATTCATGGGCGTGGTCAGCTCGGTGTTCGATATCAGCCGCTTCGGCGCCGAGCTGGTGCGCTTCAGCCCGCGCCAGGCGGATCTCATCATCATCGCTGGCACCATCACCTACAAGCAGGCCCCGGTGCTGCGCCGCATCTACGAGCAGATGTGCGAGCCGAAATGGGTGATCTCGGCCGGCGCCTGCGCGACCTCCGGCGGCTTCTACGACTGCTACTGCACGGTGCCCGGAATCGATGAGATCATCCCGGTCGACATCTACATCGCGGGCTGCCCGCCGCGTCCGGAAGCGTTCCTCGAAGGCATCGTCCAGCTGCAGAACAAGATCGCGCGCGAGAGCATGCGCGAGCAGAAGGCGGTGGGGGCATGAGCTCGATCGCTGGAGCCGGCATCTCGCACGAGACGGACGTCCGCAGCTGGAAGCGCGAACCGATCAAGCCCGGGAAGAGCGACGATCAGCTCGAGGCGGCGCTTACGGAGCGCTTCGGCCTGACGCGCGACGCCAAGGACCGCTGGAACCTCACGCTCGTCCTCGCCGCCGGCAAGGCCAAGGCGCAGCTGCACGAGGTGGTGCAGTTCCTGCGCGATTCACCCGACCTGCGCTTCGACATGCTGCTCGATCTCGCGTCGATCGACTACCTCAGCTACCCCAACCATCGTGGCCCGCGCTTCGCCATCGTCTATCTGTTCAAGAGCCTCGTCTTCCGCCACCGCCTGAAGCTCAAGGTCGAGATCGACGAGGACGACGCCGAGGTGCCGTCGATCCACGATCTGTACCGCATCGCCGATTGGACCGAGCGCGAGGTGTTCGACCAGATGGGCATCGTGTTCAGCGGACATCCGAATCTCAAGCGCATCCTCAACCACCACGAATTCGTCGGCCACCCGCTGCGCAAGGATTACCCCTGCCAGAAGCGGCAGAAGCTGTCGATCAACGATCCGATGGTCGACCAGCTCGAAGCGCGGCTCAAGCATTACGGTTACCAGGTCGTCGAGTCCGGCGAGGTCCATCTCGGCGCGCCGATCGCCGCCAAGCATCAGAGCGTGGCCGAGCAGGGGCCGGTCGACGACCAGAAGAAGGCGAACGCGCACGGCGCGGTCGGCGCGGGAGGCGTCTGATCACATGAAGGTCCTCACTCCCGAAGGCGACCGCCTCGATCTCATGACCCTCAACATGGGTCCCAGCCATCCGGCCACCCACGGCACGCTGCGCATCTTCGCCGCGCTCGACGGCGAGACCATGAAGGCGGCGGTGTGCGAGATGGGCTACCTGCACCGCGGCTTCGAGAAGATGACCGAGCAGGGCACGTACTCGATGGTGCTGCCGTACACCGACCGTCTGAACTACTGCTCGGCGATGATCAACAACATCGGCTTCTGCAAAGCGGTCGAGAAGATGTTCAACGTCACGGTCCCCGAGCGCTGCATCACGCTGCGCGTGATCCTGATGGAGCTCTCGCGCATCATCGACCACCTCGTCTGCTCGTGCACCAACCTGGTCGACCTCGGCGCGCTCACCAACTTCTGGTACTTCTTCAACACCCGCGAAGAGGTGTACAAGATCTGGGAGAAGCTCTGCGGCCAGCGCCTGACCAACACCGTGACGCGCATCGGCGGCATGTACCGCGACGCCTATCCCGGCTTCGAGAGCGACGTGCAGAAGGTGCTCGGCCAGATCGAGAAGGCGGTCGCCGAGGTTCGCGGACTGATCGAGCGCAACAAGATCTTCATCGACCGCACCAAGGACGTGTGCGTGGTCTCGGCCGAGGAGGCGATCTCCTACGGTTGGACTGGCCCGTGCCTGCGCGCCTCCGGCGTCGACCGCGACATGCGCAAGGACGAGCCGTACTACGGCTACGAGACCTACCAGTTCGACACCGTGGTCGGCGAGACCGGCGACACCTACGACCGCATCATGATCCGCCTCTACGAGATGCTCGAGTCGGCGTCGATCGTGCGTCAGGCGCTCGCGCGCCTGAAGCCCGGCCCGGTGAACACCTCGGATGCGCGGCTGTCGCTCCCTGACCGCGACCGCGTCTACCACGACATGGAAGCGCTGATCAACAGCTTCAAGCTGATCTACGAAGGCGTGCGCCCGCCCCCGGGCGAGTGCTACGACGCGCTCGAAGCCGCGAACGGCGAACTCGGCTTCCACATCACCTCCGACGGCGGCACCAATCCCTATCGCATCAAGGTGCGCCCGCCCTGCTTCACTCAGTACGCCGCCTTCGGGCCGATGTGCGAAGGCGAGATGATCGCCGATGCGGCCGCGACGCTCGGCTCGATCAACATCATCGCCGGGGAGCTGGACAGATGAGGGCCGTCCTTCGTTCTCGGTTCTCGGTTCTCGACCTCGGTACTTTGGATGTCGTTGGGTGTTCGTCCGCCCACGCAGAACGCAGAACGCAGCACCCAGGACGTCTCCCATGAGCGCTGCCGCCTGCGTCAATCCCGCCACCATCCAGCCGAAGGACCTGACCGTCGATCAGGTGCGTGAGCGGATGAAGAAGTACCAGCCGCAGATCGACGAGCTGTGGCGCCGGTATCCGGTGAAGCGCGCGGTGCTGCTGCAGGTCCTGTGGCTTTTGCAGGAGGAGTACCGCTGGGTTCCGCGCGTCGGCATCGAATGGGCGGCCGAGGTGTCCGCAGTGAGCGCGGCGCACGCGTACGGCGTGGTCGAGTTCTACACCATGTACAAGCAGGTCCCGTCGGGCCGCTACCTCATCCAGGTCTGCCAGACCATGTGCTGCCTGATCCAGGGGTCCGAGGATCTGATCGCGCATCTCGAGAAGAAGCTCGGCATCCATTCCGGCGAGACCACGTCCGACGGCATGTTCACCCTGGTGCGCGTCGAGTGCCTCGCGCTGTGCGGCACCGGACCCGGCGTGATGATCAACGACGAGGCGATCGGACCGGAAAAGTTCGAGATCCTGCCCGATGGCTTCCATCCGCGCGCCGCCGATCTCGATCGCTGGCTCGACCGCCTGCGCGCCGACGCGTCCTCCCAGCCGCAGTGGGCGGTAGTCGATCCGCTCGGCGGCATCGTGCTCAACACCAAGGGGCATCCTGGCGCGGTTGGAGCGGCTGCGCAGGCGCAGCGCGCCGGCTATGCGCCGGCTCCCCCGGCATTGAAGGTCGCGGCCGTCGCGACCGGCGACGCCATCGCGGTCACGTGGGCGAACGCGCCCGAGTGCACCAAGCTGGTGGTCGAACGCTCAGACGATGGCGGCGCGACCTGGCGCGAGTTGGCCTCGGTCGGACCGAAGGATCAGAAGACCGCGGACAAGCTGGCCGATGGCCACAGCGCGCACTACCGCGTGATCGCCCACGAGAAGGACCGCGTCGCCAAGCCGAGCGCGGTCGTCGCCGCGACCGGTAAGCCGCAGCCGCCTCCGGCTCCGCAGCCGGGCGTCGGGTCCGCGCCGGTGCCGGGCGGAACACCCTCGCCCTCCGCCGCAACTCCTCCGCCTGGGAAAGCCTGACATGGCGATGCCGAAGACCTGGAATGGCAAAGCGCTGCCGAACGTGCTCACGCGCCTGTTCGACGTGGCGGATGGGCACGCGCTCAGCGTCGCGAAAAGGCACGGCGCCTACGAGACCATCGGGCCCATGCTCTTCGACAAGAGCCAGTTCGAGCTGATCGAGCTGGTCAAGGATTCCGGACTGCGCGGCCGCGGCGGCGCGGGATTTCCGACCGGCATGAAGTGGAGCTTCGTGCCGCGCGGCGGCAAGCCGGTGTACCTGGTGATCAACGCCGACGAAGGCGAACCGGGAACGTTCAAGGACCGCCTGTGCATGGACCGCGATCCGCACCTGCTGATCGAAGGCATGATCATCTCCGGTTTCGCGCTTGGCGTGCGTACCGCGTACATCTATGTGCGCGGCGAGATGCTGCCGATGATCCGCCGCCTGAACGCGGCGCTGAAAGAGGCCTACGACAACGGCCTGCTCGGCGAGAACATCCAGGGCTCGGGCTACAGCTTGGACATCTACGTCCATCGCGGCGCGGGCGCGTACATCTGCGGCGAGGAGACCGGCCTCATCAGTTCGCTCGAAGGCTTCAAGGGCCTGCCGCGCCTGAAGCCGCCGTTCCCGGCGATCAGCGGTGCGTTCCAGTGCCCGACGGTGGTCAACAACGTCGAGACCATCATGGCGGTGCCGTACATCCTCAAGCACGGCGCCAAGGGCTACCGCCAATGGGGCTCCGAGAAGAGCCCGGGCACCAAGCTGTTCTCGGTCGCAGGCGACGTCAAGGCGCCCGGCGTCTACGAAGTGCCGCTGGCGATGCCGTACATGGAATTCTTCGAGCTCGCGGGCGGACTCGACGGCGAGCTGCTCGGCTGCATCCCCGGCGGCAGCTCGGCGCCGGTGCTCACCGCCGAGGAGACGAAGAAGGCGACGATGGACTACGAGTCCCTCGCCGGCCTGAAATCCATGCTCGGCTCGGGCGCGGTCACCCCGTTCAACACCACCCGCGATCCGGTGCTGATCCTGGAATCGATCGCGCGTTTCTATGCGCATGAGTCCTGCGGTCAGTGCACGCCGTGCCGCGAAGGCACCGGCTACGTCGACCGCGTGTTGCGCAAGGTCGTGCGCGGCCAGGGCCGCGACGGCGACATCGAGCTGATCAAGGATCTCGCGGACTCCTACGAATGGACGACCATCTGCGCGTTCGCGCCCGGCGCCGCGTGGCCGGTGCAGTCGTTCGTGACCAAGTTCCGCAAGCACTTCGACGACTACGTCGCGCGCAACGCCAAGCACACCGAGACCCGCGAGCTCGAGACCGTCCGACCTGGAGCGTTCTGGTAATGGCCGACCTCATCACCATCACTGTCGACGGCAAGGACGTCCAGGTACCGGCGAAGATCCAGCTGATCGAGGCCCTGCGCGGCCACGCCAACATCGACACGCCGGCGTTCTGCTACCACCCCGACCTCAAGGTCGCGGGCAACTGCCGCATCTGCCTGGTCGAGGTCGAAGGCCCGCGCGGCTTCGCGCTCGCCATCAGCTGCCACATGCAGACCTCGCCTGGGATGAAGGTGCGCACGCAGCTCGGCAGCGAGAAGATCGTCAAGCTGCGCAAAGGCGTGATGGAATTCCTGCTGGTCAACCATCCGCTCGACTGCCCGATCTGCGACAAGGCGGGCGAGTGCACGCTGCAGGAGCACTACATGGGCCAGGGCCGGCACGAGAGCCGGCTCGATGACCAGGTCGGCAAGCAGTACAAGGGCGGCGCCGACCACCGCTTCACCGACTCGAAGGGCGAGGAGCGCGGCGGCAAGCGCATCGACCTCGGCCCGACCATCGTGCTCGACCAGGAGCGCTGCATCCTGTGCACGCGCTGCGTGCGCTTCATGGACGACGTCGCCAAGAGCTCGCAGCTCGACATCGCCGGCCGCGGCGACCACGCGTACCTGACGACCTTCCCCGGCAAGCCGCTCGACCACGCGTACGACCTCAACACCGCCGACATCTGTCCGGTCGGCGCGCTCACCGCCAAGCATTTCCGCTTCCAGCAGCGCGTGTGGATGCTCAAGAGCGTCGAGTCGATCGACCCCAGCGACGCGCTCGGCGCGAACCTGACCGTCGAGTACAACAACGGCAGGGTCTGGCGCCTGATGCCGCGCCGCAATCCCGAGGTCAACAAGAGCTGGATCGCGAACTCCACGCGCATGCTCTATCAGGATCTCGGCCGCAATCGCCTAACCGACGGAAAGATCGGCGGCGCCGACCGCACCGCCGACGAGGCGTATGCCGCCGCCGGAGCCGTGCTCGCCCAGGCCAAGCGCATCGCGCTGGTCGCCTCTGGGCACCTCACCACCGAGGACAACGCCGCGATCCTCGCGGCTGCCGACAAGCTCGGCGCCAAGGCCGAGGTCTTCGGCGGATCGTGGCTGGCGGTCGGCAAGCCCGACGGCATCGCGATGAGCGGCGATCCGGTGGCCAACCGCAAGGGGCTGCAGCTGCTGGGCGTGCGCGACAACCTCGACGACCTCATCGTTCGCGCCCGCGAATTCGACACCGTGGTGGTGGTCGGAAACGACCTCTGGAAAGCGGACGCGAAGAAGGCGTCCCTGCTCGAGGTGATCGCCAACCGCATCGTGCTCTCGGCGTGGTCGGATCAGACCGTCGCCAAGTCGACCGTCGCCATCGGCATCCGCGCCTGGGCCGAGGTGCGCGGCACCATGGTCAACTGCCATGGCCGGGTGCAGCTCCTGCAATCCTGCCCGGCGGTCCCCGACCAGGCGCTCGAGCCCGCCTGGCGCGCGATCGCGCGTCTGTCGACGCTCGCTGGCGCGCCGATCGGCTGGTCGACCGAGACCGACG
>JACDEN010000032.1 GCA_013816415.1 Planctomycetota bacterium | reverse complement strand
CTGCGACTGCGACTGCGATTCGGTGTAGAGGATGACCTGGCTGGAATTCCCGACCTCGTTCAGGCGGCGGCACAGCCGCACCGCATCCGAACACATCGGTCCGATCACCAGGCCAGGGGTGAGCGCATGCAGTGCAAGGTCCGACGCCTCCTGCCACGTCTCCATGATCTTCACCATCACCGACGGCACGGCGAGCTCTTCGCAGATCGCCCGGCAGCAACCGGGATGGTCCTCGAGGACCACCACCCACAGCGCGCGACGGCGGTCGAGCGGAGCGTCGGCCCGCGCATCGGCCATGGCGACCTTCGCCGGAGATTTCGCGTGCTGCTCACGCGCGGATGGAGCCACCGTCGTTCCATGCTGGGCGGCGGAAACTTGGATAGCCGGCGGTGGCGACTCCGGCAGTTCCGCGATCGTCTGATGGGATCCTGGCGTCGGGCTGGCGGGCGGCGATGCGGTCTTCCCGGACAGACCGAGCGCTTCTGGCGATTCGCTGGCGAAGGGCTGATGGAGGATCGCGACCAGGCCGTGCTGGCCGATCAGCGCCGCATCGTGATCGCGCGCGGGTGTGCGGGTGTAGAATCCGCGGAGGACCGCGGGGGCGCTCGCCCGCAGCGATTGGAAGAAGGTGGCGTTGGCAGCCGTGAGCGCGGCGAACACGAACAGGCGGGTGGCGCCCGCCAGCTGTTGATAGGCGACCGTCGCCTCGGCTTCCTCGACGTTTGCCACGACGGTCCCTGGACAGCCGAACCCGGTCAACCAGCCGACCAGGGCGGCGCCGGTCCCATGAGCGTCATCCACGACGATCGCAGCATCCATCTCCTATTGCTACATCAGGAATCGCCTCCGGTCCACAGAGATCAGGCCTCCCTGGTTCCGGGCGGCCGGACGCCCCGACAAACGACGGCTACCGATCGCCTACCATCGGCCAGGGTCCTTCTCGAGGCGCTGGATCCACTTCATCGCACCGAAGAATGACACTCGACGGTTGTCCAGGGGCACGTCCGACCAGGAAGTCAGGAGGTGGCCTCCCCTGCTGTGGGCGAACTCTCCCGCCCACATCCCATCGACATCGGTCCCGTAATGCTCGACCGCGTTGGCGCCGCCGCCCTGCATCGCCGTCCATTCGACCCGGTACCACAGGATGCATTCGTCCTGACGGATCTGACGGAACATCTGCTCGTCGACGAACAGTCCCGATTCCTGGGCAGTCACCGCTTCCAAGGATCGCGAAAATCTCGGATCGGCGCTCGACCAGAATCGGTACCCGAGCGATGCGCCGGCGCCGCAAGTGACGATGAAGATGCCGTGGCCCTGGAGTGGAACGCGGTCGAACCAAGGCGCGCCGTCGTTGTCGTGGTCAGATGGCACCTCGCGATAGACCCGGAACCATGCGAGATTCGTTGACGAGCACCGCGGCGAATCGTCGCCGGTGCGGAATTCGTTCCAGGTGTCGGCCACCGGCTGGGGATCGAGGCCCCCGAAGCCTTCCTCCCGCCATTGCCTGATGAAGGGCAGCCAAGCCTGCCCGACCGTTCCCTTGTCAAAGAGTTGGGTGACCGGGTTCATGATTCCGCCATCGTATTGCAGCCGGTGCTTGAGGATGTCCACATCGTATGGTCCGTCGAGCAGCTTCGCGTATTCGGGAGATGCCTGCTCGTCCGGTCGCGGGTGGAAGGGATTCATCACCTTCTGCATGCGCACGGCGTAGGGAGGGATCTTCTCGACGTAGACGTCGCCGCGCATGGCGGAACCCGGGCACGGCCAGGAGCGCTGATCGATCGCGGGCAGCGCCGATTCGGCATACGTGAAGGCATTGGAAGGTATGCCATCGCCATCCTTGGGGTACGGCCCCGACCGCCACCACGCCGGGACGGGAATCTGACCCTGACGCGGATCGCTCGCGCCCTTGGATGTGGGATCGAAAAAGCGTGGACCGCGCGGACCGATGCTGCCGTCACGGACGTCCGTCCAACCGAAGCCCTCGTAACCGGGCGAACCATCTCCCCAGGGATCACTGCCAATCTTGCCCATATCGCGCCAGCCGAGCCTCGAGGTCTCTTGGATGTATTGCAGCGCCGCGACCAGCATGATCCGCGCCTGCGAGTCACGGACCATCATCATCGATTCCTGGGTATCCATCCGCATCCTCACCAGGAAGGTGATCGAGAGCGTCAGCATGATCGTGCACAAGCCGGCGATCATGATGAGGACGGTGCCGCGCCTCCGATGACCGGACCGCATCGCGTCATTCATAGGTATCGCCCATCGGCTTCATCGTCGGCTGGTCGTAATGGCTTTTCCATCCCCAGTGCTGCCGGGCGCCACGCAGGGTCGAGCCGACCGTGGTGTACCCGAGCTCGATGACACGGCCGCTGATCGGATCCTGCACCCGCACCGAGCACTGCGCCTTGTCCAGGCTGCGATACCGGAAACGCAGGATCTCGGTGCTCATGGTCGGACTCGATTCCGCCTTGTCGGTCAGGTTTGGCGCGGGATCGTCCGTCAGGTTGCGCGGAAGATGCACCGTGCGGCTGCCGTAGTTGAGCTGCTGCTTCCAGAAGGTCATGGTACGGGCGCTCGCCTCGAAACTGGTCGCGCGCTGTGTGAATTGCCCAGCGAAGTTCGAGATCTCCTTGTCGAGCGAGCGGAACGGATCCCTGGTGGTCGCGTCGATCAGCGGGTCGGCATCGAAGGATGTGCACTGGATGTTCGCGGGCACGAACCTGGTTCCGTACATCAATCCCACCGACAGCCGGGCTTGGAGTTGGGTCCAATTGCTCCACGCGCCTCCCGACGCCAGATACATGCTATCACCGTTGATCCAATCGAGGTCGGCGGCGTAATGAGGAACCGAACCGCCATAGGCCTCGTCGTAGGCGGCGATGCCGCCCTGCTGGTACTGGTTTCCACCGTCGGGATGGAAGCAGATGCGAGAATTGCTGGCGGGCATGCCCAGGAAGTAGTTCCCCTTGCTGTTGTCCGGTACCTGCGCTGTGCTCGGGCAGCTCACCACCGTCGGCAATTGCGAACAGGTGATGACACGTCCGCCGTTCGGCCAGGATCCGCATCGCGTCTTCCCGGTCGAAGGCATGAGGCTCAACGACCACGGGATCTCTCCTTTGCACCAGTTGCGCGACGGGTCGCCGATGGCGGCTTCGGTGTCGTTGATGCTCGGGCACTGGATGAGGTTGATTGTTCCCGGCGGCATGTAGGTGTACACGCCGGTATGTCCGAGCTGCTTGAACAGCTGCCAGATGAGATTGGGGCGGGCGCCTCGCAGTCCGGGAGCATCGGGCCTGAGGGCCGCGGCATCTCCATAATCGGGGGCCGAGACGCCGGCGTACTGGAGATTCACGGCGCTTATCGCGCTGTAGTCGCCGACGATGTGCCAAGGCGCCCAACCCAGAGGCAGCTGCATCATTCCCGCCTGAACCTTGTCGAGCGATTTCGCAGCGTCCTCGGCGCTATCCCAGAACACCTTCCCCACCGGATATCCATCCGTGGGATTCCCGAGGGAGCGGTCGTACACCAGCGGGGTGGGGTTGGCGGTCAGGTAATTGCGATACCACGAACGGGCGTCGTGTGGGAGCTCCCAATTCGGATCGAAATCGACCCCATCCTTGTCGGGCTTGTGGAATGCGACCGGCCGGAAGAGCCGCTTGTTGTCGATGTTGTTTCCACCATCCCCGGCACGCACGACCTCGTCGCTCATGTGCCCCTTCCCATAGGGGAAGTCTGGATTCGCATGGGAATTCCAGAAGTCGACATGCTCGGTGTTGATGAAATATCCGGTCCGGAGCAGGACATTTTCGACACTCAGCCGGTTCACGACGGCCATCGTCTGGGCCGCCTGGCGGAATGCCGTCACCGCCACCATCACGATGACCGCCGACAGGGAGATCGCGATCATCAGCTCGATGAGCGTGAATCCGGATGCGCGCCGAGGCGCCGCGCGGAGTTCGGGGATGCAGGATCCCGGAATGGTCGTGAGCATGGCTTTTCCTAGCGGCGAAGGGTGGTCCAGGCGATCGGATCGTAGAAATTGAAGCGGGCGATTTCGGCCGCCCGCATCCGCTGCGTCGCCGGAACGCAGCCGCGGTCGAAGGTTCCGTTGTGGTTCCGATCGGCCCCCCACAGCCCCATCGCGTAATAGGGCGACCACTTTTCCAGATCGATGGCGGCATAGAGCGGCTGCCGTGCATACCAGACACCCGGATGCCGCGCGTCGAAGACATCGCCTTCGAGCCCCGGATTCATCGGAGCGACGATGTCCGCAGGCGGCCTGGTCATAGTCCCGTCGCGTTCCGGGGTCATCCACACGAAATCCTGCTCAGGATTTCCGCATAGGCGACCGAGCGAGGTGAATCCGCCCACTCGCCCATTCATCCAGGCCACCGTATCCCAACCGCTGTAGCTGCGGCCATGGGTCGTCCACTCCTGAGGGACCGAGGGCGCGGATTCGGAATCTGCGTACGATTTCCAGTCGACGGACCAGAAGACCAGCTGCCTACCCCGGTCAGCGGGCTTGAAGGGATTGTTGAACCAGTAGCGGGAATCGTGGTCGTTCGTGGACCGGAAGGCCTTGATCCCTTTGGTGGAGATGCCTTCCCCGGGGGCGTTCTGACCGTGGAGGCTGGCACGGCCGAAAGCCATGTACTGGTACCCCGGACCGTAGCGGGGGTGGAACACCTTCCCGGTGGACGTGCTCACGCCGAAGCCATCGATATGCGCGATCGCTGCGCCCTGATCGTTGTTGGCATAAGGAGCCCCCCACTCGATCGGCCATTTCGGATCGGTGGTCTTGACGTTCCCCCACTCGAAAAATCCCCAGCGGTCCTGCCAGTTGCCGTTCGGCTTGGGCGCCGGGGCGGGAGGGTAGAACGACGAACGTTCGACCAGCCACTCCATGTACGAATCGTCGACGCCGAGATAATCGTAATACTGGTTGGGCATCAGGCGGTGGGATCCCCAGATGGTCGGATAGAACGGCGCCATCTTCCCCAACTTGTCGGCAGCGGCGAGATTACCCACCGTCCGCCGGGCCTTCCCAGCACTGTCGAAGATATCGAAGCAGAACATCGGCTGATCGATCATGGTCTGGCGGTTCATGGGACGCGGGACGATGAAGTCGTAGGGATTCTCGCTGATGTAGGCCATGGCCCAGCGCATGAACGTCTCGTGGGCGTTGCGCGCCATCTGGGTGTCTGTCTTGGTGGTGTAGAACCCGTCGCCGATCCACCGGCGCAGGAGCGTTCCGGGCGTGGTTCCCGCTACGAATTTCCACGCGCCCGCTGCGCTGCGGCCGGCATGGTCGAACGCGCCGCGGTCGGCATAGGGTGGGGGATTCGGATTCAGGATCGGACCGGTCATCCGATGATAGACGAACGGCTGCCCTGGCGACGGCAGGTCCTTCTCGAACCATTCGGGATTGGTCGCAAAATCCGCAAGCGTCAGCGGCGTATTCCCGACATAGGCCTGACCGACGAATCCCGGGACGGATGCGGAAGGGCGACGCGGCTTGGTCGCTGTCTCCCAGAGATCGTAGAGATACGTATCCGCGGCCTCGAGCGCCTTGTAGGGAAGCGTGGGATCCGCCGGCTGGACGCTGGCGTCGTCCTTCGCATCGGTGTTCCACTTGGTATCGACGAACGGAGGCTTGTATCCCGTGACCATCACCGCTGCATGCGCGAGGTAGCTGAGCGCCAGCACCTGGGCCGGATGGATATGGATCGGATTCGGCGGATCGATGATGCCGAGGAGCGGATTCTGCGCGTCGGGAAGGTTGGAGATCCAATCAGCGACGTTCGGATCAGCCGCCGGATTCGCATTGAGGTTGTCGGCCGGAGCGCTGTGGATCGAGATCGGGCCGTACTGGAATCCCGGCGGCTGCAGAGTGCCGATCGGGCCCTGGACCTTCCCCCACAGGGCCAAGGCTGCGGTGCGGTACATAACGCGACGCTGCAGGGACGGCATTCCGAGCCGGATCTGCCCGTGGAGGCCCTGACTCGCATCCGAGGGGTCGGTATTGTTCCAGGTCTCGTGATCCTCGTAGAGGATGTCGGTGCCGCGATAGATGCTCATCGGCAGGCCGACCGCCGGTGCGGGGATGCCGATCATCGGGGTCGATAAGGGAATCTCGTGGCGGCCGCAGACGTATTTGTCGTTGGCGTCGAACCAGGCGAACGGCTCCTCATACGTGCCGTCGGCCAGGAACCGCCCCGAGACGAACTTGATCGGAAGGACGAATCCGGCTGGGGCCTTCACCACCAGGCCGGAGGAGCCTTGTTGATACCCCTTCAGCTGATGGGCGATGCGCCCCCAATGGAGATGCGAGAGCCGTCGCATCTCATGGACACCGGCGTCCCAGATGGCGGGCGCCCCGATCTCGCGCTCCTCGTGGGCATAGACCTCCCAGGTGTTCATCTGATAGAGCTGACCAGCCGCATTGCCCTGGGTGCTCGGATCCCAGGTGTAGGTCGGGACCGCGGCGGTGGCATATGGCGCGACCGGTTCGAACTTGCTCTTCTTCGGCGGGGGTGGATCGCCCATGAATTCGTAACGAAGGCCGACCTGATAATACCGTGGGATGGTGCGATCGCGTCCGGCCGGAGGGAACGGCCACATTTCGGAGATCGGCTGCTCGACCGGATCCATCGGCAACGCGTTCTGCTGCGGATACCCGACCACCGCCCAGACGATGCGCTGGAGTTCAGGCGACGAGTCCGGCAGAGCACCCATGGTGTACAGTCCATGGGTCGCATGCTTGGCGGGTACCGGATCGCAGTAGTAGAGATGCGCGCCGACGTCCAGCACACCCTGGATCTGGTCGCCAGGCGAGTCGAGCCGGCGGGCGATCTCGAGGGGTACCGCGTAGTTCCCGGCATTGGCGTTGACGACGACGCGCTCGATGTCGAACTGCCCGAGCGAACCATAGATCGATTTACCGACGATGTCACCGCCGGAAACTCCAGCGCCGTAATTGTACGGCCAGCTGACCTGGAGCTGATAGGTGCGTGAATCCTGGCTCTGGTTGAAATCCGCGATGCATTGGCTGTAGGTCTCGATGAGCTCGCTCGCCTTGGTGGACGAGAAAAGCAGCAAGCGCGCCATCTGCTGCGCCTTCACCCCCAACGGCAGCAGCATCAGCAGTGTGATGGTCGCGATCGTGACCAGCATCAGGCTGATCACGACTTCAAAAAGGGTGAATGCCGACCGTCGATTCATGGTGCGCCCACTGTCCATGATGCCTGTTCGTCGAACGGATCCCTCAAAGGGACGACATCGCGCTGGCGGTTCCGGACAGCAATAACCCCTGCTCTTGGTAACCTAGAAGTAGGTTCGAGTAACCTGCGCTGTAAGGATATATTTGTGCTAAATAACATGTTTATCAGCGCTTTCAGACACAATTGATATGTCACTATATTCCATTGCCAATAGATACCTGTGGATACCTTTGGTAACATGAGGTCGGGTGGATGACTCCGCGCTCTTGCAGGCTTGCCCAGCCGCTGCCCCGCCCTCAACTTCAGGTCAGGACCCCACCGTGCGCATCGACAGCACCTCCGCAGATCCCTTTTATCAGCAGATCAAGGACTCGCTCCGTGCCCAGATCGCTTCCGGGAAGATCAAGGTCGGCGCCTGCATCCCCGACGAGCGTTCGCTGGCGGACTCGCTGAACGTAAGTCGCAAGACCACCCGCCGCGCCATCCTGGAACTCGCAGAGGAGGGACTGCTGCGACGGGTGCGAGGAAAGGGCACCTTCGTCCGCGACATTTTGGTCCGGAACTCTGAGTCGAGACGGAATTGCGTGCTCGTCGCCAGCACCGGCAACAGTCTGTTCGGGTCTGGATCCCCATACTACGCAAAGATCCTGCGCGGCATCTACGAATCGATCGAGGAACTCGGCCTATCGCTGGCCTTCGAACCGATGATCAGCCCGTACGACAAGTTCCTGTCCCGCGTCCGCCGGGATTCGGTCCGCGGAGTGATCGTCATCTGGGCAATCGATCAGGATCTCCTCCAGCACCTGAAGCGGCTGAACGTCCCGGTGGTCCGGGTCGACAGCGAATCGACCGGAGAGTCGCCCTTCGATCTGGTGACGCATGATGGCGAATCTGGCGTGTATGCAGCGGTGAAGCACCTGATCGACCTGGGTCACCGCGACATCCTCTTCATGCGCCCAGACAACATGACCACCAACATGCAACAGCGGCTGGATGGGTATAAGCGGGCTTTGAGCGAAGCGGGCTTGCGAGTGCGTCCCGAACGTATTGTCCAGGCGGGCTTCGTCGCCGAGGCGGTCTATGCGTCGGTCTCGCGCATGCTCAAATCCGGCAGCCAGCCGACCGCGATCGTGTGTATCGGAGACGAGCAGGCGATCGGCGCGATGGCGGCGGTCACCGACTTCGGCTGGCGCGTGCCCGAGCACATGAGCGTCATCGGCTTCGGCGATTCCGGACACTTCACCTCGCCGAAACTGTCGACGGTGCGGGTGTCGACGCACCAGATGGGCGCGATGGCCATGCGCCTGCTCGAGATGCGCGTTGCCCATCCCGAGTCTCCGCCGCAGCGGGTCATCCTGCCGGTCGAATGGCTATCCTACCATTCCTGCGGTGCGCCCCGGGCAGAGGGACCGCTCAAACCGACACGACGCACACGATGACCGTCATCCGGAGAGATTCCACCGCGTCAGATCATCAATTCACCGTCCAAGCGGTTGAAGCTCCCTGCGGCGCGCACCCTGACGCGCAGCGAGCAGTGCGAGCGCGAATCCTGCCATGCCTGAGCCGATGCCGCATCCGCCCGCGCTCGCATCCGATGCCGAGGCGGTGGCGGTGTTCGAACTGGTCGGCGGAGTCGTGGTCGGGGGCGGTGGGGTGGTGGCCGCAGATGAACGCTCGTCGGCACCGATGTCGAAGCCCGAGCCGGAGGGACGGAGTTGGCCATCGTAGTCGGTGGCTGCCGTCGCTAGGCTCATGCCCGCATCGATGCATGGGCTTCCCGGCGTAAGGTGAAAAGCGACATCGAGCAGCGGATCGGCCTGCAGCGAGGCGATGTCCTGTCCGGTGCCGGTACGCCAAGTGGCCAGCGACCAGCCATAGGCGCCACGATTGTCGTCCGAGAAAGAGACGTTTCCGGCAAAGCAGTTGCGGTTGCTGGTGAAGGCGCCCGCGAGTCCACCCGTCGCGATGAATACCGACGGGCGGGTGCTGACCATGCGGATGATGTTGTTCTCGATCACCACGCCGGTGCATCCCTGTCCCGCCCCGTTGCGCGCGACGAACAGCCCGGCCTGATACGAGATCGCGACGTTGATGCAGGTGTTGTTGACGAAGGTGGGGTTCTGCGCGGCGTAGCAGAACATGCCCGCTCCCTGGACATTGTAGATGATGTTGTTGCGCACGATGCCGTCGATGTTCTCCCACGGCGGATTCACCATGAATTGCGGGCCGGTGTCCTGGCCGAGCCCGATGCCGCTGCCGCCGATGTCGTGGACGATGTTGCCCTCGAACACGCAGCCGCGTGCGCCGCCCTTGGCGTAGATCGCCTCCGAGGTGGTGTCGTGGATGTTGCAGCCGCGCACCGTGAGGTACGAACCGCCGACCGAATCGACGCCCAGACCATTGGGATCGCGGCGTCCGCTATTGTAGATCTCGCAGCCGTCGAGGGTGATGTTGTCGGCGTACGGGACCAGCTTGACGACGTTGTAGCCGCTATCGTGGATGCGGCAGCCCCGGGCCAGGCCGGGGCCGAGATCGAATCGCAGCGAGTAGTAGTATCCGCCGCTGATGTCGATGCCGGTGATCGAACCTCCCCCGGCGGCGAACCACACCGTGTTGGCCTGGGCCGAGTCGGTGATCGAAGCGGTGATCGCGGCGGATTCGTTGTTGTAGGCGCGGATGGCGATGTTCGCCTTCTGGATATACAGCGACTCCGCGTAGGTGCCGCCGCGCAGCACGATCCCATCGCCGGCCGATGCGACGCTGACCGCGTAGGCGATGGTGCGGAATGGCGAGGAGACCGTGCCCGCGTTCCCGGTATCGCTGCCGGTGGTCGAGACGTAGCGGTCAGCGCCCGGCGCCACGGAGGCGGACGCGAGCGCAACCGCCACCGCGCATGCGACGAGCGGATGTCGGAACGGAGCGATGACCGCTGACGGAGCCTGGCGCACGGAACCTCCGGTGCTGGACACCGTGCAGGTTATCAGCGAAACGGAGAATCCAGGGCTTGGAATGGCATGAGCAGATGGTGCGAGGATCCGCCTGGTGATACGCGGATGCGCGTCGAGATTCTCGACGATGGCGCCGACGGCGGCATAGGTGCCGCCGCGCTGAGGATTAAGGATGGAAGTTCAGACGATGCGTGGGCGTGGCGGCCGCCAGGTATCACGACAACAGGCGAATGACCATGGTATCGACGGTGCCATGGATCAGCCCCGCGGCGAGCACGCCGATCGCGACCAGCATGGCGATGCTGGTCGGCAGACCGGGGATTCCGCGCCCGGGCAGGATGACGGCGGGCGGGTCCGCCTGATCGATCGGACACACGCGGCGCGCGCTGATCGCATGACGGCGGGATGATGGCAGCAGGGGGTGTCGTGCGGAGATCATGTGCGGTCCAATGTCCAATGGTGCAAGAAGGATCGTTCCGCCCGCATCCTAAGGAACGGAAGGTTCGCGCCCGCCTGGAGACTGACGAACCCGCTACAAAATTATGCGGGGTGTACGAGTGGCTTCACCAGCCCTGGCAGGATCTCGGAAAGGGGTCGGCGACCCCCCGAACGCCATGCGCCGAGGGTCGCGACGCGCAGATCCCAGGTGGCGGTCGCGGGCCCGACCTCGCCCTGCGCGCACAGCGAGCGCAGCGCCGCACGGTCGACGCAGCGTGCGCGCCCGGCGACCTCGACCACGATCGGTGACGCCGTCAGCAGGCGGCGACCGCTGCGCTCCTCGTGGGTGGCGAGCAGCCGCGCGACCTTGTCGTGGCTGCAGCCGGACAGGTCCGCGGTCGAGCTCCAGGCGAGCAGCACCACCGCGCCGCCGGCGACCAGGTCGCACGACCACGCGCTGATACGGCCTTCGCGCTCGAACTGCGCGAACAGCTTGGACAGGCCTGCGGACAGTTCGGACCACGACTCGCGATCGAAGGATGGATCGGCGGGGAACAGCCGAACCGCGCAGGCGTCGTCGAGGTCGTCGAGCGTCATGACCAGAGCCTATCGCGAACGTCGCTCCCGCCATGACGAAGCCCGCGGGTGCAGGATTTGCAGCAGCTGGCCCGCTGCGAGACTGCGCGCATGTGGTGGCCTGTCAGCGGTCTCGCGCTCTTCCTGAAGCAGCCGGCGCTGTGGCGTCGACCGCTGGCGTTCCTGCTGGTGGGATGGGTGCTGCTGGTGTCCACTGGAGTGGGCGTCACCTGGTGGCGGTGGCCGGCGCACCACGACGGCTGGTGGCCGTGGACCATGCAGGCACTGCTCGCGATGGGCCTGGGCATCGTCTCGGTGCTGGGGCTGTGGATCCTGCTCCTGCCGGTGCTGATGGTCTTCGCGCTCGAAGGCGTCGCTCGCCGCATGCAGCGCGAGGCGGGCGCACCTCCCGCGACCGAGGAATCCCTCGCCCGCTCGCTCGCATCGAGCCTGCACGTGCTGATGCGCACGCTGCCGATGCGACTCGGCTGGACGGGACTTGCGCTGCTCTCCTCGTTCTTCGGACCGCTCGGCCTGCTGGTCGGAGCCTTCGGCATGGCGCACCTCGCCGCGATCGACGCCATGGATACCGCATTGGCGGTGCGTGGAATCCCGGGGCCGAGCCGCATGGCCGCGCTGCGCGCGCATCGCGAGGACGTCATCGGCGGCTCGATGGTCGGCGCCGTCCTCAATATCGCGCTCGGCCTGACCGTGGTCGGCTGGATCGTGTGGCTGCCGGGCATGGTCTGCGGCGCCGCGACGCGCGTGCTGTCGTGGCCCGAGGTGCTATCGCGGCAACCCGCGAGCGGACCGGCGAACGCCGGGCTCGACCGGAGCACGGAGAGCGGACTGATCCACTGAGGTCGCGAGTCGACCGCCAACGTTCGGCGACCGGATGGCTGGCACGGCAAGCCGGATATGGTTTCGGCATCGACTCACTCGATCCCTCCACCCTTGTCCGAGATTCCACCACGATACGACCGCACCATGAAGATCATGTCGGTCCACGCCCATTACGACGACTACGAGTTCACCGCCGCGGGCACCTTCGAACTCTGGCGGCGTCGGCTCGGCAAGGACCTCCAGGCACACGTCATCGTCTGCACCGACGGTG
>JACDEN010000393.1 GCA_013816415.1 Planctomycetota bacterium | reverse complement strand
GCCACGCGCTGCGGTCAGCGCCAACGCATGCTCGCCGGAGGGATGGCGCCGTGGTCGGCGCTCCTGCGCTGGCGTTTGCACAGCGCGGGATGATCGCCGTCCACGATCACGATCATTCGTCTTGTCACCTGGTGCCGTGGGCGATCCTACCGAGTCCGTCGAGTGCCATGACTGACCCGCTCACCTCCGTCGACTCAACGACCGTCAGCCACGTCATCGCACTGTGCGCGGCGGCCGCAGACGCACCGGCGCTGACCGCATGCCTGAGTGCGTGGACGGGATCGATCACTGCCGCGGTGGTGGTCGTGGTGCGCGCGCAGGGCGACCACGCGGCGGTGGCCGCGATCCTGGCGCGCCTGGATCCCGCACTCACGGCCGAGGCGGTCGATGGCGCCGCCGCCGCCCCCGGCCGCATCTACCTGTGTCCGGCGCAATCCACCGTACGCGTCGTCGCTGGCCGGCTGCGGCTGTCGCGCCGCGATCGCGAGATCGTCGGCGATCCGCACATCGATGTGGCGCTGTCGCTGCTCGCCGAGGATCAGGGCACCGGCGCCATCGCCGTGCTGTTCGCGGGCGCGGTCAGCGACGCCTTCGGCGGCACCTATGCCGTCAAGGAGGTCGGCGGCATGGTCATGGTCCAGGACGAGAACGCCAAGTCGGCCGGCGCACGCTCCGAGGTCGCGCTGCTCGCTGACTACGTCCTGCCGGCGAAGTCGCTCCTGATGGAGCTGCAGGGATACGTCGAGCATCATCGTCGGATGCGCAAGGCCCGGAAGGTGGCCCCCGAGGTCGACGACGACGGCGTCGAGCGCGTCGTCTCGATCATCGGCAGCCACACCGGAGTGGATTTCAGGGATTACCAGAAGACCACCCTGCTGCGCCGGATCCAGCGGCGGATGAGCGTCCATCGCGCCGCGTCGATGGTCGCCTACATCGATCTGCTGCAGCAGTCGCCGCACGAGGTCATCGTGCTCTACCGCGAGATGCTGATCGGCGTCACGCGCTTCTTCCGCGACGAGCACGCCTTCGTCGCGCTGCGCGCGCGCGTGATCCCCCAGCTGCTCGCGCGCGCCGGTGCGCAGGAGCCGATCCGCGTGTGGGTCGCCGGCTGCGCCACCGGCGAAGAGGCCTACTCGATCGCGATGTCCATCCAGGATGGTCTCGAGGACCTGGGCACGCACGCCGAGATCAAGGTCTTCGCGACCGATCTCGACCGCGAGGCGGTCGAGTTCGCGAGCGCCGGCGTCTATCCCGCCAGCGTCGTCGCGGACATCCCGCCGCATCTCCTCGAGCGTTTCTTCACCAGGACGGGTGACAGCGGCTACCAGATCGCCAAGCACATCCGCGAGATGCTGGTGTTTGCTCCGCACAACATCCTCAAGGACCCGCCGTTTTATAAGATCGACCTGGTGACCTGCCGGAACCTGCTGATCTACCTGCAGCCGGCGCTGCAGCGCAAGGTCCTGAGTTCGTTCCATTTCGCGCTGAAGTCCGAGGGATTCCTCATGCTCGGGATGAGCGAGTCGCTCGGCGACCTGGCGTCGTACTTCTCGGCCGTCGAGGGAAAATGGAGGCTCTACCAGAAGACGCCCGGCCTGCGCGCGCCGCCGCCATCCGATGAGCTCTTCCATGAGGTGCACCGCTTCCGGCCGTCGCCGCAGCGCCCGGGCCATCCCACCGCCGCCGCGGCGGCGGGCGATTCGCTGCAGGAGGTCATCAACCAGTCGCTGCTGCGCGAATTCCTGCCTGCCTTCCTGGTCAACGAGCCCTGCGAGGTCCTGCACGAATCGCTGCGCCTGCTGTCGTTGGTGGCAGAGTGCATGACGTCCATCGCCATGGTCACCGGTGCCGACGGTTCGATCCGCTACGTCAATCGCCGCTTCGTCGAGATTTCCGGCTGGAGCGCCGACGAGGTGATCGGCGGAAACCCCCGGCTGCTGAAGTCCCCCGACGCGGATCCCAGGCAGGCTGCCGAGCTGTGGGCCGCGATCACCACCGGCAACCGCTGGCAGGGCCGATTCGTCAATCGCACGAAATCAGGCGCCACGTTCTGCGAGGACGCGGTGATCATTCCGGTGCTCGGTCGCGACGGCATGGTCGCGAACTACCTCAAGCTGTCACAGGTGGTGCCCGGTCCTTGAGATCAGGTCGAAGCTCCGACCGCGGGCGCAACCGCGGCGATCGGTTCAGGGACGGTTGTAGGCGGGCAGGCGTTTCAGGCAGGGCTTGATCACGCGCAGCGCATTGCCGCCGAGCACCTGTCGCTTCGCCGCGAGCGTCAGCCGCGAGAACACCACCCAGCCGAGCTGTTGGCGGGGATCGCGCATCGGCAGGTCGCTGCCGTAGACCACGCGGTCGGCGCCGATGTGTTCGACCAGGTAGTCGATGACACCGAAGGTGACCGGCGTCAGCGTGATCTCGGCGTAGACGTTGCGGTGCTTCTTCATCGCCTCGATCGCCAGGTCGGCGACGCGGTGGCTCTCGCCGCAGTGGGCGATCACCCAGCGCACCTCGGGATATTTCGCCGCTAGCGCGTCGACCTCGGCGAAGTCGTCGCGGTTGCGGTGGATCAGCGCATAGAAGCGGCGTTCGTTCCCGTAGCGCCACCACTGGTCGTAGGACTTGTGGTGGTATTCGATGCCGTGCACGTGGTAGGGCTTCATGCCGATGAAGCGTTTGTCGGCGTAGGTCTGCGGGATGAGCTGGGCGAGTTCGGCCTGGGTGTAATGAGCGGGATCGAACGAGGCCAGGCCCCAGAAACCCTTCGGGGTCGCGTCGAGGGTCTGCCGCACCGCCTCGTTGCCGCCGACGGTGTCGGCGCTGACCACGCCATTCCAGCTCATGAAGCCGCCGCCGACCACGCCGAGGCGCCCGAGCAGCGCGAGCACGCCCTTCGGTCCGCCGTTCTCCATGCGGCAGGTGCCGCCGGCGCCGTGCATGCCCTCGTGCAGGATGTGCATGTGCATGTCGATGACCGGCACCGGCAGCGGCCTGCCCTGCCGCGCCGCGGACATGATCGCGTCTTCCGACCGGTTGGTGCGCAGTCGCGGCGGCGCCTGGCCCTTGAGCAGGCGGGTGAGGTTTCCGCCGGCGATCTTGCGCCGCGTCGCGAGGGGGACGGCGGCGTAGTCGATGTAGCAGCGGTGCGCGCCCATCGACATCAGCGGCGCGTTGCTGGCGAACACCAGCTGGTCTTCGCAGCCGATCGCGGCCAGGTGCTCGACCAGGTAATGGCCCTGCAGCTTGTCGAAGGACACGTGGAGGTTGCGGTGCTTCGCGATCAGCGGCAGCAGGTAGCGCTGGTCCATCCAGCTCGCCGCGGTCAGCAGCAGCGGCAGTTTCGGATGCGCGGCCAGGAGCGCCGCGAGCTCGCGGTAATCCTTCAGCTCGCTGCGGGCGATGATGGTGAGCACGCGCGTGCGCGCGAGCCAGGCCAGCAGCTCGCCGCTATGGTCGGCGAGGACATCCCAGGAGTTGGTCAGCGGATTGATGGTCACCGCGCGTACGTCGTGGGTGCGCATCAGCTTCTGGAGCGCGCCCGGAGCGGGGAATTCTCCGGTGTGGTGCGGCAGCACGTTCCAGGCGGCGAACAGGTGATCGTGGGGCGCGATGCGCGCACTGAGCTCGAGGTTCGAGAACATCGGCTCGTACGAGACCGCGGTCGTCGAGGTGACGAGCGCGCCCGAGATCGAGCAGTGGTCCATCTCGGCGAGCACATCCGCGAGCTTCCAGGCGTGCGAGGGATGCTTCTTCGATCGCGGTCCGATCTGGGTGAAGCCGTCGAAATACATCAGGTCGCTCATGCCGGATCAGTGTCGGAGGACGCGGCGAGCGACAAGGAGCACTCGACGGAGGCGCTCCTTCCCCGGCGTTTCCGCGGTGAATGTCGCAGCCGATTCCACCTGATGGCGTATCGCTTAGCACAAATTCCACGCTGCCGCGCAGCCGGCGGGCGCCATGACCGATCGCTCGGCGATGGTCATGGC
>JACDEN010000392.1 GCA_013816415.1 Planctomycetota bacterium | reverse complement strand
ACCGTCTGCCGCACTTCGACGACCAGCGCTTCGCCCTCGATCTGCTCGAAAAGCGCCACGTGCTGGTGGTTCCCGGCAGCAGCTTCAATGTCGCGTACAAGGACCACGTCCGCATCACCCTGCTGCCTGACGAGGCGGCGGTCGCCGACGTGTTCGGACGCATCGAATCGCTGCTGGACGAATACGCCGCGGCCTCACGTGATGGAGCCTCCTCGACGCGCTCGGCCTGACGCCGGCATCCGGCCGCCGGTCTGTCGCGGCCTGCCCGTTGGCGGCTGTCGTGGCGGTGCGTAGCGTGTAGCCCGTCACCTTGCACGGCCCGCCACCTCCATCCGCCAGCGACACCACATGATTCTCGACACCCCCGCCTGGAAGAACCTCGCCGCCCACGTCGCCGACATCCGCGCAACCCATCTGCGCGATCTCATGCGCGACGGCGCCCGCTGCGCGGGACTGGTGTGCGAGCACGATGGCGTCGTCATCGATTTCAGCCGTCAGAACGTGACAGCGTGCACGATGGAGCTGCTGTTCGACCTCGCGCGCGCTGCCGGACTCGAACGCAAGATCGCCGCGATGGCGTCCGGCGAGAAGATCAACACCACCGAGAACCGCGCGGTGCTCCACATGGCCCTGCGCGCGCCGCCGGCAAAGGGCGCCCCATCGTCGCGCAACGCGCGCCTGCGCGTGGATGGCGCGGATGTGAACGCGCAGGTGCACGAGGTGCTGAAACGCATCAAGACCTTCAGCGACCAGGTGCGCTCCGGGACATGGAAGGGCGCGACCGGCAAGCCGCTCACCGACGTGGTGGCGATCGGCATCGGCGGCAGCTACCTCGGGCCCGAGTTCGTGTTCGAGGCGCTGCGCACCGATCCCGCGTGCGCGCGCGCAGCTGACGGCCGCCGCCTGCGCTTCCTCGCCAACGTCGATCCGATCGACGTCGCGCGCGCCCTCGAAGGCCTCGATCCGGCGCGGACGCTCGTGGTCGTGGTGTCGAAGACCTTCACCACCGCCGAGACCATGCTGAACGCGCGCACGGTGCGCGCGTGGCTGGTGAAGAAGCTCGGAGCGAAAGCCGTCGCCAAGCACATGGTCGCGGTGTCGACCAACCTGCCCGAGGTCGAGGCGTTCGGCATCGATCCGAGGAACGCCTTCGGATTCTGGGATTGGGTGGGCGGCCGCTACAGCGTGTGCAGCGCCGTCGGCATCCTGCCGCTGAGCCTGCAGTACGGATTCCCCCGCCTGGCGGAATTCCTCGCCGGCGCCCATGCCATCGATCGGCATGTCACCTCGGCTCCGCCTGAGCGGAACCTACCGGTGATCCTCGGCCTGCTCGGCATCTGGAACGCCTCGTTCCTCGGCCATGGCACGCGCGCGCTGCTGCCCTACTGCCAGGCGCTGTTGAAGTTCGCCCCGCACATCCAGCAGGTCGACATGGAATCGAACGGCAAGCGCGTGACCATCGAGGGCGAGGTGCTGCCCGTCGATGCCGGCGAGATCGATTTCGGCGAACCCGGCACCAACGGCCAGCACTCATTCTACCAGCTGCTGCACCAGGGCCGGGTGGTTCCAGCGGATTTCATCGGCTTCCGCACCAGCCAGAATCCGATCCGGCTCACCGGGAAGCCGATCGAACCGGTGTCGAACCACGACGAGCTGATGGCGAACTTCTTCGCCCAGCCCGACGCGCTGGCGATGGGGAAGACGGCGGCCGAATGCCTCGCCGAAGGCGTGCCGGAGGGCCTGGTCCCGCACAAGGTGTTCCCAGGAAACCGTCCGTCGACCATGTTGCTGCTCGAGCGCCTGACCCCGTACACCTGCGGCCAGCTGCTCGCGCTCTACGAGCATCGCACCGCCGTCGAAGGCTTCGTGTGGGGCATCAACAGCTTCGACCAGTGGGGCGTCGAGCTGGGCAAGGTACTGGCGAAGCAGGTGCGCACGCAACTCGCCGCGAGCCGTCGGACCAAGTCGCCGATCGCAGGCTTCAACCCGTCGACGTCGGCCATGCTCACGCGCTACCTGGCCTGAGCAGCGAAGGTCCTACGGTTTCGGCGAGTCCTGGTGCTTCTTCGCGCGCGCCTGCGCCGCGGCGATCTTCTCGAGGATCCTGTCGACGTTCCTCTGCGCCAGATCGACCTTCGCCTGCGTCTGACGCTGCTCCTGCTCGAGCGGAGGCAGGCCGACGGCGAGCTTCTCGGCGGCGGCGGCCTCCTCCTCCAGCTGCTTGCGCAGCGGCTCCGATCGGTTGCCGTTGGCGGCCTCCTCGAAGGACAATTTCTCCTTCAGATCCTTCACGCGTGTCCGGGCATCGGCGAGCTGCTTGCTCTGGGTGGCGACATTCTCGGTGACGACCGCAAGCCATTTCGTCAGGTCGGCGACCTTCTTCTTCGGCGCGTTGAGGCTGTCCTGTAGAGCGCTGATCTCGGCGTTCTCGATCGACGCTTCGTGCGCTGGCTCCGCTTCCGGATTGGGCTGGGGGGCCTTCACCTCGCGTCCGACAGGGGCCTCGATGCTGCGACGACCACGGCCGAGGATCTGGCCCGCATCGATCGACACGCGTCCACGGGCTCCGCCGCGCAGGTCGAGGGTCCCTGCGGCCTCGTCATAGATGCCGAGCAGGACGCTCCCGTCGCGGAGGGTGATCTGATCGACCTCCTCCGATCTCGCCGTCGCCGCAGCGAGGATCAGGATCAGCCCGAGGAACGAGCGCTTAGACATGATGGAAGTATGACTTCAATACCGGATAGAGCTCGCGGAATCGCGCGGCGACGCCGGCATAGGCCCGCACCGCGGCGCGATCCGGCGCATACGTCTGTTCGATGGCTCCCGGGGCGCAGGCCTGAGCCCGGGGCACCCCGAGGCAGCCGATGAGGGCGAGCCTCGCCGCACCCAGGGCCGGCCCGGCGTCGGCGCCGGTACGCAGCACGATGCGGACGTCGCAGACGTCGGCGAGGATCTGCATCCACTCGCGCGAGCGCGTGCCGCCGCCGGTGACCGTCGCCTCCTTCACGGTCGTGCCGGTGTCGCGGATCAGGTGCAGGCTTTCCGCCAAGCCGAGGCTGATGCCTTCGAGGACCGCGCGGGTGAGGTGCTGACGGGTATGCATGCGCGTCAGGCCGATGAAGCCGCCACGTGCGCGCGCATCGCACAGCGGCGTGCGCTCGCCGGTGAGATACGGCAGGAAGGTCAGCCCATCGCAGCCAATCGGCGCGCCCACTGCTTCGGCGCAGAGCGCGCCGAATTCGGCCCCTGGCGCCAGCGTGTCGCGGTACCACTGCAGGCTTCCCGCCGCCGACAGCATCACGCCCATCTGGTGCCAGGTCTTCGGCAGCGCGTGGCAGAAGGTGTGCAGCCGGCCGTGCTTGTCCGGGCTGTAGCCCTTGGTGGTGGTGAAGACCACGCCGGAGGTGCCGAGCGCGATGGTGGTCGACCCTGGCGTGACGCATCCCGCGCCGACCGCGCCCGCCGCCTGATCGCCCGCTCCGCCGACCACGGGAATTCCCGCGGGGATGCCGAGTTCGGACGCCGCCGCCGCGGTGACGACTCCGCCGATCTCGCTGCCTTCGATCAGCCGTCCGAGGTACGACTCGTCGATGTCGCATGCGGCGAGCATCTTCGCGCTCCAGCGGCGCTTCGCGACGTCCATCAGCAGCATGCCGGCGCCGTCGGACATCTCAGCAATCATGTCGCCGGTGAGCCGCAGGCGCAGGTAGTCCTTGGGCAGCAGCACCGTGCGCACCTGCTTCCACACCCGCGGCTCATGGCGCTTCACCCACACCAGCTTCGGCGCGGTGAATCCCACCAGCGCGCGGTTGCCGGTCTCCTTGATCAGCGTCGGCACCTTCTTGTGCAGGAGGTCGCATTCCTCCTGGCAGCGCCCGTCGTTCCACAGGATCGCCGGACGCAGCACGCGCTGCTTGGCGTCGAGCAGGACCGCGCCGTGCATCTGGCCGCCGATGCCGATCCCTTCGATGGCCTCGGTCGGCGCCTTCGCCAC
>JACDEN010000391.1 GCA_013816415.1 Planctomycetota bacterium | reverse complement strand
GCCGCGACACCGCCGCCGCCCGCGAGGTCGTCGTCTCGTCCAAGAACGGCTTTCCTTGGCAGGCGTCGATCGGCGCCTCCGTCGAGGAGCACGAGTTCGTCCGCGAGGGTCAGACCGTCCAGGTGAATGGCCAAGCCTTCGCCGGTCCGGTCAACGTCGTGCGCCGCTCGACCCTGGGCGAGATCAGCTTCGTCGATCTTGGTGCAGACGGGAACACGTCCGCCTCCGTACTCGGCATCCACCAACCACTTCCTCGCTCCGGAGACACCGCTGTGCCCACCCCCGCTGCCGATACCACCATCACTCCCGCCGCCTCCGCGATCGCGGAGAAGCCGGCCGCACCGACGGTCGTCCAGGCTGCTGCGACCGACACCGGCCCGACCGTGGCCGACCTACGCGCCGCCGCTGCCGCCGAGACCCAGCGCATCGCGGCGATCCGCACGCTGTGCGGCAAAGATCACGCGACCATCGAGGCCAAGGCTATCAGCGATGGCTGGGACGCGACCCGCGCCGAACTGGAAGTGCTGCGCGCCGCGCGTCCGACCGCGCCGGCCGTCCATGTCCGCGACAGCGGCCTGACCCCGGCGACGCTGGAAGCTGCGTGCATCCTCGCCGGCAAGCACAGCGAGCCGACGAAGGTCTGCGATGAGCAGGCCCTGACCGCCGCCGACAAGCGCTTCCGGGGCGGCATCTCGCTGCAGGAGTTGCTGCTCGAAGCCGCGTGGGCCAACGGCGCGACCGCGCGCACCTTCAAGAGCGATCCGCGCCAGATCCTGCGCGCCGCCTTCTCCGGAATGGGCGGCGTGCAAGCCGGGCTCTCGACCATCGACCTCGGCGGCATCCTCTCCAACGTCGCCAACAAGTTTTTGCTCGATGGCTTCAATGCGGTGGAGCGCGTGTGGCGCAACATCGCGGCGGTCGGTCCGGTGTCGGACTTCAAGGCCATCACCCGCTACCGCCTGATCGGCAAGGACCAGTACGAGAAGGTCGCGCCCGGTGGCGAGATCAAGCACGGCACGCTCGGCGAGATCAGCTACAAGAACCAGGCCGACACCTACGGCCTGATGCTATCCATCGATCGGCGCGACCTGATCAACGACGACCTCGGCGCGATCACCCTGGTGCCGCGCAAGCTCGGGCGCGGAGCTGGCCTGAAGATCAACGACGTGTTCTGGACCGTGTTCCTGAACCACGCCACGTTCTTCACCGCCGCGAACAAGAACCTGCTCACCGGCGCCGACACCGCGCTGTCGATCGACGGTCTGACCAAGGCCGAGCAGGCTTTCCTCGAGCAGGTCGATCCCGAGGGCAAGCCGCTGGGCGTCATGCCGGCGATCGTGCTGGCGCCGCCGTCGCTCTCCGCAATCGGCACCCAGTTGTTTAAGTCGCTGGAACTGCGCGAGACCACGGCCAACGCCAAGTACCCGGTGGCCAACCCTCACCAGGGCAAGTTCCGCGTCGAGATCAGCCGCTACCTGTCGAATCCGCAGTACCCCGGCAACTCGTCCAAGGCGTGGTATCTGCTGGCCGATCCCAACGACCTGCCGGCCATCGAGGTGGTCTTCCTCAACGGCCAGGAAGCGCCGGTGATCGAAACCGCCGAGGCCGACTTCGCCACCCTCGGCGTGCAGATGCGCGGCTACCACGACTTCGGTGTCGCTCTGCAGGAGCCCCGCTCGGCGGTGAAGCTCAAGGGCGAGGCCTGAGTCCTCGGCGCCTGATTCTCAACCATCTCATTCCGGAGCACCTCCATGAACGCGACCTTCATCCACAGCGGCGAATACCTCGACCACATCCCGGCGGCAGATCTGCCAGTGGGCGCGGTGGTGGTGATCAGCGACTCCGTCGCCATCGCCAACCGTCCGATTCCCGCCGGCAGTCTCGGCAGCCTCGCCGCCTGCGGGGTGTTCGAGGTGCAGCGCGCGCCCGGCGCGCTGATCCCCCAGGGCAAGCGCCTGTTCTGGAATCCCGCCGCTCAACAGGCGGGCATCGACGGGGCGCTCCTGGGCGTGCTGCCCATGGGCATCGCCGCCGCTGAGGCCGCCGACACCGCGACCACCGTGCGCGTGCGGCTGAACCACTGAGGACGCCGTGGATCTCCTGGGTGACGGTCTCGCGTGGCTGGAGCGGAAGCGGACGCAGTTCCTCACCCGCCCGGTGCGCTACCGCCGCAACACCCAAGAGATCGCTGCCTCAGCCACGATCGGGACGACCATCTTCCGGCTCGACGTCGGGCCGGGCGTCACCGAACGGATCGAGGCGCGCGACTTCCTCATCGCCGCCACCGACCTCGCCGCACTGCCTGCCTTCCAGCAACCGCAGCGCGGTGACCGGGTGATCGAAGACGACGCGACGACGCGCCACCATTACGAGGTCATCGCCCCCGGCCACGAACCGGTGTGGCGGTGGTCCGACCCGAACCGCGCCTGCTACCGCATCCACACCAAGCTCGTGAAGACGGAGACCCTGTGATCGAAACCCTGGCAAAAACAGCGATGCTCGGCCTGCTCGCTGCCTCGGTGCCGATGGATGCGCCCGAGCCCGCGCTGTGGGCGCAGTGGGGACTCGCCGGGGTGGTCGTCGCCTACGTGCTGTGGCGCGATCATCAGCGGGAGCGGCGCATGGGCGCAGCCATCGAGGCGCAGCAGACGTGGATCCGCGAAACGCTGGTGAAGACCCTGGAGCGCAACGCCACCGCGATGGAGCGCATGGTCACCTGGCTGGAGGCCCACGAGCAACCGGTCCGCCGCCGCATCACCGCTGTCACGGAAGGACCCCTCCATGGCGACGACCGCTGAAATCGCCGACGCGGTGGTCGCGGTGCTCGCCACCGTGCCAGGTCCGATTCCGGTGCAGGCAGGGCGGTCTTGGTTGCCACTGGCCGACCTGACCGAGATGGAGGCATTGCGCGTCACCGTCGTGCCCGCCGGCCGCACCATCGCGCCGGCCGCGCGCGATCTGCTGGCTCATGATCACCGCATCGAGATCGCGGTGCAGAAGCGGCTGCCGTCCGACACCGCCGCCGATCTCGATCCGCTCGAAGCCCTGGTCGAGCGTCTCGCGCTGCACCTCGCGCACACGCCGTTGGGCATCAGCGGACTGGCGTGGGTCGGCAGCGAGCATGCGCCACTCGTCGCCCACGAGCACCTCAACGAATTGCGGCAATTCACCAGCCTGCTGGTGGTGACCTACCGCTCCTGGGAGACGCGATGAACAACCTCGTCCAACGGGTGATCGACGTCACTCCCGACTGGCAGCCGGCGACGGCGCTGGTCGAGGAAGTCGCCTCGGTCGACGTGCTCGCCCTGCCGACCAACCAGTTCGCGGTCGAGTTCGAGGGCGACCTCGGCTCGGCGGTGCCCTGGCAGCCGGGCGAATGGCACAACTTCCCCCGCATCAACCTCGCGCGCCTGCGGGTGCGCGGCCAGTTCGGTGACCGGATCACCGTGGTGGGTGGCACATGGTGATGGGCGCAATCGGCGGTAACGGCCAGATGGGTCAGCAGGGTCAACCGGGGCCGCCAGGTCCGCCGGGGCCACCGGGCGGCATCGATCCGTTCAGCACCGCCTTGGCGGTCTTCGCACGGGCGGTCATGCCGCCGCAGCAACTCCAGATCGTCGGGCAGTGGGTGCCGCTCTCCTTCGATATCCCGGAATGGGATACGCACCGCAGCCTGCAGCCGGGAGGGCGGTTCTCCGCACCCATCAGGGGAACCTACTGCCTGTATGCCAACCTGCTCTTCCAGCCGGTGAACCCGAACATGGTGCTCGGCCTGCGCGTGATCCGCAACGGCGGAAATCCGGAGTTCCAGCGCATCATCGCCATGCCTTCATCGCCGGCGTCGATCGGCAGCGCCGAGATTACCGCCATCGCACTGTTGTCGCCGGGCGAATCGCTGCACGTCGAGTACCAGCTATACGGCCCCGGACCGTATCAGATCTACGGCGGTCCCCCGCGCTCGTGCCTGGTCGTTGCTGGCGTCGGAGTGTCGCAGTGATCGG
>JACDEN010000031.1 GCA_013816415.1 Planctomycetota bacterium | reverse complement strand
GCCCATCACGCGACCATGGCTTGGCGGTCGGGTGCCAGACTGATCGGCGCACCCCGGCGGGCACGGCGCGATCAATGGCCGTGACGAAATCGGCGCATAACATCTATCCATGGCGGCGCGCGACCACCTCATCCACGAAGAGTTCTCGACCACAGCGCAGACGCCGTCGCACGGTCTCCGCACCGTGTTCCAATCCTGCAGCCTGATCACGGCGACCTCCGCCTACACGTACCCCCGTCACCAGCATCTGGCCTTCGAGATCATCGCCGTCGACCGCGGCCGCTACCATTGCCGGCTCAACGGCACCGAATTGCGCCTGCGCAAGCATCAGATTCTGGTGGTGAAGCCCGGCGACTGGCACGAGGACTTTCTGGTGCCGCCGGTCGGATATTACGGACTGCGCGTGAAGCTCGAGGGCGCGGCTCTGGTCGCGTCGACCGCGCCGTTCCTGCCGGAGGTCGCGGCGTCGCTGCAGGTCGTCGATGCCGGGGCCGACGAATTCTGGCCGCTGCTGATCCAGCTGCGGCGCGAGTCGGAGCTGCGGGACTCGGTGGCGCCCCATCTGCAGGAGGCGCTGGTGGCGGAATTCTTCTGGCGGCTGGTGCGCCACCTGCCGCAGCAGGGACTCGATCCGCAGTTCCTGCAGCGCGCGGACGAGGACCGCTTCGTCGCGCAGCTGCAGCAGCTGTTCGTCGCGCACGAGAACTACCCCCTCGGCATCCCGCGCATGGCCCAACGGCTCGGCATCAGCCAGAGCTCGCTGACCGCGAAGTGCCGCGCGCGCTTCGCGGCTTCGCCCGCGCAGGCGTTCCGCAAGTTCAAGATGGAACGGGCCTTGGCGCTTTTGGCAGGAACCGAGATGAGCGTCACCGAGGTCTCGAACCACCTCGGCTTCGAGAATCCCTACCATTTCTCGCGTTTATTCCGCAAACACCACGGACGACCCCCATCCAAGGTCTGACGCGGCCCCGGCGGCGATTGGTGGATTAGATAGGTGATTGCTGGTTCAGCCATGGCGAGGCACGGCGCCCGGTCGCATGATGCCGCCATCAGCGCAGCTGAAGGAGACCTACCCATGTCGTTCAATGCCGATTCCATCGGTGTCCAATCCTGGTGCTTCCGCGAGTTCAAGGAGCGCAAACAGCTCATCGCCCAGGTGAAGCTGTGCGGCCTGTCCCGCGTCGAGCTGTGCGGCGTGCACGCCGACTTCGGCGACGAGGCGTCGTTCGATGCCACCATCGCCGAGTTCAAGACCGCCGGCGTCGCCATCGACTGCATCGGCGTGCAGGGCTTCAGCGGCAACGAAGCGAAGGAGCGCAAGTACTTCGAGTTCGCGAAGCGCGCCGGCGCCAAGACCATCAGCGCCGACTTCACGCCCGACTTCACGCTGAAGAATTTCCGCATCGCCGAGCAGCTGGCCGATAAATACGACATCCGCATCGCCATCCACAACCACGGCGGCGCGCACTGGCTGGGAAATGCCCAGACGCTCGCCGCGGTGTTCGCCAACACCTCAGAACGCATCGGCCTGTGCCTCGACACCGCGTGGGCGATGGATGCGGGCGAGGATCCGGTGGCGATGGTGGCCAAGTTCGCCAAGCGCCTCTACGGCATCCACGTCAAGGACTTCACCTTCGATCGCGCGCGCAAACCCGATGACGTCGTCGCCGGCACCGGCAATCTCGACCCGAAGAAGCTGGTGGACGCGCTGAACCAGGCCGACTTCAACGGCTACGCCGTCATCGAATACGAAGCCGACGCCGCCAATCCCGGTCCTGCCATCGCCAAATGCGTCGCAGCGGTGAAAGCCGCCGCGAAGAAGGAGCACGCCCATGCCCGCTAAGATCACCCTCGCCCTGGTCGGCTGCGGCTGGATCTCGGAATCCCACGTCAACGGCTACAAGGACCTGTGGAACCGCGGCTGCCGCGAATTCGAGGTCACCGCCGTCTGCGACCTCAATCCCGCGGCCGCGAAGGTCCGCGCCGACCAGATCGCCGCCTACCAGGGTAGCGCTCCGAAGATCTTCACCGACATCGCGGCGCTCACCGCGGCGAAGATCGCCGACGCGGCCGACGTCTGCGTGCCGCACTGCTTCCACCACTCGACGGCGATCCCGCTGCTCGAGGGCGGGATGCACGTGCTGTGCGAGAAGCCGATCGGCATCACCATCCGCGCCACCAAGGCGATCATCGCCGCCGCGAAGCGCGCCGGCAAGGTCCTGGCGACCGCCGAGAACGTCCGCCGCGATCTCGCGGCGCGCGCCGGCGCCTGGGCGATGAGCGAGGCCAAGCTGATCGGCGAGCCGATCGCCGCCTCGGTCGTGTCGTTCGCTCACGGGCCGCTGAACATCTCAGACCCGAAGTTCCAATGGCGCGCGGTGAAGAACCTCACCGGCGGCGGCATGATCATGGACAGCGGCGCGCACTTCACCGACATGGTGCTGCTGATGTTCGGCGACGTGAAGTCGGTGTCGTGCACCATGCGCACGCTCGACGACCGCGAGATCCCCAAGGCGCCGGTGGTCGGCAAGGCCAAGGTCGACGTCGAGGATTTCTGGCACGCCGACATCCGCTTCACCAGCGGCATGCAGGTGTCGTGGAGCTTCTCGAACGCGTTCCATGGCAAGGTCCAGCGCGGCGCGACGTATTACGGCCGCAACGGGACCATGACCGACCTCGGTTGGCCGTTCCACCCCTTCCAGGGCGGAGCCTCGCTGGTCACCTCCACCAGCAAGGAGATGTCGCGCGCCGAGATCGAAGCCGCGTACCAGGCGTCGCTCGACGAGGCGACGAAGAAACGCCTGTTCCCCTATGGCGCCACCGACGGCTTCGCAATCGAGGTCTGGGACTTCGTCAACGCGATCGCAACCGGCCGCGCGCCGGAGATGGACGGCCAAGCCGGCCTGATCTCGAAGACGCTGTGCGAATGCTGCTACGAGTCCGCCACCATCGGCCGTCCGGTGACCTTCGCCGAGGTCCTCGACGGCACGGTCGACGCCTACCAGCGCCCGATCGACGAATTCTGGAAGCTGATGCCCGCGGCGGCATCCGCAGCGAGATGAACGGAAACGTTCTATGTTCTCAGTTCTGGGTTCTGGGTCGACAGCCGATGTGCTTCGATCCGGAATCTGGGAACGGGGCGGGGACGATCGGATCGAGGTTCCACCGGGCGTGCGTACTCGGATTTGAGAGCCGTCAACGGAGAACGCAGAACCGAGGACGCAGAACCGTCTACAGCAGCTTATCGATGATCCCGTACGCCTTCGCCTCTTCCGCATCGAGCCAGTAATCGCGGTCGCAGTCCTCGACCAGCTTCTCGTACGGATGGCCGGTGTTCTTGGCGAGGATGGTGAGCAGACGGCGCTTCATCTTGAGGATGCGGTTGGCGCTGATCTCGACGTCGGTGGCCTGGCCGCGCGCGCCGCCGAGCGGCTGGTGCAGGAGCACCTCACCGTGCTGCAGCGTGGCGCGCTCGCCCTTGGTGCATCCGCTGAGGATGACCGCGCCCATGCTCGCCGCCATGCCGGCGACCACCGCGTGGACGGGGCAGCTGCAGCGCTGGATGGTGTCGTAGATCGCCATGCCGTCGACGATCGAGCCGCCGGGGCTGTTGATGTAGAGCGTGATCGGCTTCTTCGCGTCGTCGTACTGGAGGCAGAGGAACTGCTGGACGATGCTGTTGGCGAAGGTGTTGTCGATCTCCTGGCCGAGATAGATGATGCGATCGAGGAGCAGGCGCGACACCAGGTCGACTTCGCGGCTGTCCTTCCCCTTGGCGACGAGGACCTTCGGGGATTTGGTCATGGGAGCTGATTCCTCGTCGTCGTAGTCGGCCGTGTGGTAGCGCATGGCGAGACTCTAGGTGCGGTGATGACCTGTAAAGCCGGCGGCCCCTCGAGGCGCTACGCCGATCGACCCCATCAATTGCGGCGACCGCCACCGATCAGGCCGGCCCGCCAGGCCCAGTAGAGCAGCTGCGCGAGCGCCGCCACGGCAGCAGCCAGATACGTCAGGCCGGCGGCATTCAGCACGCCACGCACGGTGTCCTCCTCCTGTCCGTGGTCGATCACTCCGAGGCGCAGCAGGGCCACGCGCGCCCGGCTCGAGGCATTGAACTCGTTGAACACGATGACGATCGAGCAGAGGGTCGCGATGCCGAACAGCATGACGCCGCTGACGGCGACATAATAGGCGGCGGTCCCGGCGACCACGGCATGTCCGGCGGCCAGCATGAGACCGATCATCACTAGGACCGGCCCGAGCATCGAACCGAAGTTCGCGGGATAGACGAGCACCGAGCGGCCCCACATCGTGATATCTCCCTGCGCGTGCTGGATCGCATGCCCGACCTCGTGCGCGGCGACCCCGGCCGCGGCCGCGTTGGTGCCGTGGTAGACGTCAGGGCTGAGATTCAGCGTCTTCTTCGTCGGGTGGTAGTGGTCGCTGAGGAACCCCTGGTGTTCGACCACCTCGACGTCGGCGATGTCCTGGTCGCGGAGGATCATGCGGGCGATCTCCGCACCGCTGCGGCCGGAACGGATGGTCACCTGCTGGCCGCGCGAGAATTTCAATTTCACATACCCCGACGCCACCAGCGACAGGACGGTGCAGACACCGATGATGATGAGGTAGACGGGATCGAATCCGTAGAACATGGGAATGCTCCTCGTGTCGCTGCCCGCGAACCATGATCGCTGAAGCACATTCGATACCATCGCAATCATGTCAAAATGGCGTTTCGAGGTGTAGGAGCACTCTATCGTTCCAATTGCGTCCAGACCGGCCGCGCGATACTGCTCCGCCCCGAGGCCAAACCCATGCGCATCCCGCTCGTCGTCATCGCCGCCATCGTCCTGGCGACCTCGTCGCTGTCCGCAGCGACGGTGGATCCCTCCAAGCCCGAGGCGGCGGTCCTGCTGCCGGCGTCCGTGCTGCGGCACAACGATTTCAAATCATTCTTCGCCGCGCTGCCTGCGGAGGAGCAAACCAAGGCGGAACTCGAGTGGAAGAAGGCGCAGGCCAATCCGGATGCCAAGGACACGAAGCAGTTCGACCTGGCGATGGAGAAGCTCCTCGCTCCGGACGCGGTCGACCAGTTCATGGCGCAGATCGAACCCCAGCTGAAGGCGATCGACACCAAGGGCCTGAGCGAGAATCTCAAGATGATCAGCGGATTGCTGCCGATGTTCCTCCAGCAGTCGCAGGCCCAGGCGGGCGCCTCGGCCGAGGCGCAGCAGAAGAACATCGCGATGGTGCAGAGCCTGATGTCCGACGCCGCCGATTGGCTGCTCAAGTCCGGAGTCGAGGATCCGGTCAAGCTGCGCACGGCGATCGGACACCTGGTCGCCGGCGCCAAGAGCCTGAACGTCGCCGACGCCAAGGCGCTGCAGGCGCTGCCGCTGACCGATGTCCTCGACCGCTTCGGCCCGATGGTCGATGAGATCAAGCAGGCGGTGGCGGTGTACGACCTGCAGGTCGACGGCTTCCTCGACTCGATCACCGCGACCAGCAACGGCACGGGCGACACCCGTCAACTCGATGTCGGCTTCAGCGCATTCGGCCGGTCGTACCAGATCCCGGTGAAGGTCGAGAACAAGGGCGGCAAGTGGTCGGTCAGCTCCGACAACGGGGCCGGATTGGGCGATCTGACGAAGATGGTCGGCGGCCCCGGCTTCGCGCCGCCGGCGGATGAACCCGAGGCCGCGCCCGCTCCGACTCCCGTCCACTGAGGATGGCAGCGCGGCTCAGCCCACCGATCCGGGCAGGCGGTGGCCATTGAGGAATTCGCGCGCGGTCATCGCGCGTTTTCCCGGCAACTGCAACCGCGTCACCGCGATCATGCCCTCGCCGCATCCGATCAGGATCTCTCCGTCGACCTGAGCAACCTGCCCCGCAGGCAGCGCTCCCGGACGCGCTTCGACCGCGAGGATGCGCACGCGCTCGCCCGACACCGACAGCCAGCATCCCGGGCTCGGAGTATAGGCGCGCACCCAGCGTTCGATCGCGGCGGCGCCCTGGGTGGGATCGAGGTGTCCGTCCTCGGCCGTCAGTTTGCGGCAGAGGGTCACCCGTGATTCGTCCTGCGGGTGCTCCGCGACATCCGGCCACAACGTCAGGAAACGGTCGAGCGCGCTCGCCGCGATCAGCGCGATCGCGTCATGCAGCCCGGGAAGGGTCGCATGCGGCTCGAGAGGGATTTCCTCGGCGAGAAACACCGGCCCCGCATCGAGGCCGCGGACCATGCGCATGACCGAGACACCGGTGCGCGGGTCGCCTGCGCGGATCGCCGCCTGCAGCGGGCTCGCGCCGCGCCAGCGCGGCAGCAGCGATGCATGCAGGTTGATGCAGCCATGTCGCGGACGGTCCAAGACCGGCTGCCGCAGCAGCTCGCCGTAGGCCATCACCACCACCAGATCGCACGCCAGACGCTCGTCCGTTTCGGCGCCCTTCAACGTCTCCGGCTGCCACACCGGCAGACCACACGCGAGGGCCGCCTCCTTGATCGGCGGCACATGCAGCTGGTGGCCTCGTCCAGCGGGACGGTCGGGCTGCGTGATCAAGCACGACACCCGGGTGCGCGCCGCGAGCATGCGCAGGGCGGGAACCGCGATCTCAGGAGTGCCCATGAAGACGGTCCGCAGCTGGCTCGCGGTGGCACCGCGGCCCGCGGATTCGGCGACGCGGTCAGGCATCCGGATCCGCGGCCTGCAGCACCTCGGTCGATGGCTTCATGATCTCGTCGAGGATGACGGTGATGTACGCCTCGGTCGGCAGCTCGCAGCGCAGGAGCAGATCGTCCTTCTCGAGGTCGAGCAGCACGCTGGTCGGCTGCACGCGGATGGCGCGGCGGGCGCCGTGCAGCCGCGCCAGCGCGGACACGGACAGCTCGGCCGCTGCCAGGATCGCCTCTTCGCGCGACGCCGCCTCGCCGGCGACCTTCGCCAAGCCGGCGCCGAACAATGGCCCGAGCGGAACCACCTCCCAGCTGTCCATGCGCTTCTGGACATGGTCGCGGAAGGCGACCGCCGACACCTCGGCCTGGCGGTTCTCGACCAGATCGCCGTCGAGGCAGGTGGCGAGCAGGCCGTCATCGACGCGCTGCGACAGGTAGCGGTCGAACAGCGACTCCTGCAGCGCGCGCAGGCAGCGGTGCTCGTCGACTCCGGTCGCCGTCACCTGCGCGGGCAGCCGGCGCCCCTGCAGCAGCATGCGGCCCCATTTGACGAACGAGCCGTCGCGCCCGAACACCGACAGCGGAATGAAATTCGGCACGCCGTTGCGCCGCAGCTGATCGAGGATCGCCTTCGCGCGGTGATAGCCGCCATCGCGGTTTCCGCCGCGGATGCGCACCTGCCAGCGCAGGCGCGCGACGTGATCAGGAGTCACCGGCTTATGCGACGCGGTCAGCTCGAGCACCGACATCTTGCCCTGGGTGCCGGCACGGCGCAGCGCGCCGGGATTCTCGACCAGCTCGGCCGGCACGCTGAACCATTGGACGGAGCGTCCGTGGCGATCGCGGTTGCCCGCGCATTCGACGAAATCGATTGCGACCGCACCGGCGCGGGCGATGGCCGCGCGCGCCTGCTGGGTCCCCAGGCCGGTCTTCGCGACCTTCAGCCACAGGTGCTCGCCGGTCGCGGCGGGCTGCTTCGCGAGCACCTCCTCGCACGTCCGGTCGGAGGCGTCGCTCTCGCCGCCGGTGCCAGGCAGGTCTCGGGTCGCGAACGGTAGCATGGGGCGGAGCATTGGCGGATCGAGGTGTCCGACAAGGCGGAACAACCGGCATGGGCTGCGGCTGCGGCTGCGGCTGCGACAGTTCCTTCGCTCCCGTATCCGCTCGGAAGAACCTGGACCCGGGCTTACGATTGGTGCCCGGGCCCACCAGCCACGGATCACGCTCCCGCCGCCGGTAACGCGGAGTCCCGTGTCGGCGGAGGGCCATGGGCAGAGCCTCGACCGCTTTGCCAGATCAGTCGCATCGCCCGGAGCCTCCGCGGGGAGTCAACAGCGGTCAACCGGGCGGGTAGGATATCGGTGGGAGCCCCGGGCCGGAGTCGGACCGTCCCCTGGTCTCGCCCCAGGATGCGTTACGATCGCCGTTCGGAGCCACGCTCGATGATCCAATCCAGACTGCTCCTGCTCGCCATGCTGGCGGCCACGGCCCGTGCCGGGGAAGCGGTCCATGTGGCGGCGTCGACGTCCACGGCGGTTCCCGGCGACGTGCTGACCCTGGACAATGACCAGATCATCACCTGCACCGTGGTGCCGCACCCCAAGGACGACGGATTCGTGGTGATCAATACCGGATCCGGGATGGTGTGGATCCGCAAGGAGCGGGTCAAGACCATCGTGCTCGGCCTCGATGGGCAGATGAAGGCGATCGACAGCACCGATCTGCCGACGCTGCTGGCCCTGGCGCGCTGGTGCCTGGTCCGCGGGTACGACGCGCAGGCGCTGACGGTGCTCGATCGCGCGCGGGCGCTGCCCGGCGTGAAATTCGATCTCGAGACGCAGGGCCTGTACGCGACCCTGGTCGACCAGGCTGCGAACCGCGGCCCGAAGGCGGCGCTTCCGCTCTACCGCGCCTATCGCGGCGAGGGCGGCAGCGACGAGAAGATCCTGGCGCGTCTGCAGGACCTCGAAGCGGCGATCCTCGCCCACAACGATGAGCTCAAGAAGCTGAACCTGCCCACGGGGTTCCTGCCCGAGTCCGATGCGGCGGCTCCCGACGCTACCGCGGTCGTGGCCGAGATGCGGCCGCAGGCCGCCAACAAGGACGGCCTCGAGAGCAAGGGCTGGGATCCCGAGAACGCGCAGTATTCGAACGCCGCCGAAGCCAAGGTGACGCAGCTGCCGCCCGACCAGGGCGGCCTGCGCGTCCTCGCCCTGACTTCGCCCGGCGGCGCGAAGGACAAGGCCGCGATCAAGAAGAGCGTCAATTATTCGGTCGACGAGAATTCGGTGCTGTCGTTCTACGTGCAGAACAAGGGCGACAAACCAGTCAAGATCGCGATCGCCGTGAAGACCAACGGCCAGAAGTGGATCTACCACGAGAGCGCACTGAAGGTGGTCCCGCCGAGCGACGGCTTCAAGGAGATGCGCTTCAACCTCAAGGGCAACGACTTCAAGAGCCAGGCGACGAACTGGGCCAACAACGGCACCGTCACCGATCTCAACGAGGTGAAGGAGCTGCAGATCCTCGTCTACAATGGCACCGAGCCGGCGAGCGTGCTGCTGCGCGGCATGAATTTCATCAAGGATTCCGAGCTCTGACCACCGGCCCGGTCAATGCCGGGGCCCGGGATTGAACTTGAACACGTGGACGGTGAGCCGCTTGGGCTGATGATCCACGTTCCCAGGCGCCCTCGCGACCGCTTCGGCCGCGCGAGAACGGTCCTCCTCGCGCAGCGACGGCAATGCCGGGGGCGCGCTGCTACGTGCCTCCTCGACCAGCAGCCGCGTGCCGTCGGGGCTCCATTGCGGATGCCGGCCTTCGGCGATGTCGACGCGATGCGTGCCGTCGCACGACACGATCGCGATGCGTCCATCGGGCGTCGCGACGGCGATGACCGGCTGGGTCGGATGGGGCGAGGCGTCGCGCGCGTTGTGCGCGACTACCACCGGCGCCCGCTTCGGTCCGGCGATATGGACCACGTCGGTGCCGACCTCGTACCAGGGCTGACCGGATGCGGGCTCGGCGCGCAGCACGGTGGCGACGACGCCGCCGCTGTTCGTCCACCGCGGCTCGAGTCCGCCCGGAAGCTGGTCGACCTGCCGCCAGCTCCAGCGGATGACCAGGTTCGAGCGCACCGGCTTGCCGGTCCACCAGTCGGGCTCGGTCACGGGGGTCTCCTGCCAGCAGACGCCGTCGCCGTCGCGCTGGGGTTCGGCGAAGAAGCCGGGCGGGCCGAAATCCTCCTTCCCTCCGAACTCGTCGATGGTGACGATGTGATCCTCGACCTGGGCGAAGATGCGGTCCTTCCCGATGCGCGGACGGTAGCCCACCTTCGACAGCAGCTTCTGCAGCGGAGTCGCGCCGTTCAGCGTCACCACGGTCAGGCCTTCGCTCGCAGGTACCACCCGGCCGTCGGGCAGGCGCTCGGCATTCGCGCTTGGTCCGAACACCACCTCCTGCTCGTTGATCCACACCGGATGATGGGTCTCGCGCCGCTCCTTGGAGGCGAAGCGCTGCCGTCCGGTGCCGGTGTCGCCCTCCAATAGGATCACAAATCCGCCGGCGTCACGGGCGACGACCTTGTTCGTGGCGGGGCTCCACGACGCCTCCGGATCGGCGACCGATGTATCCCAGCCATAGCTGCGGATGATCTCGAAATCCTCAGGCAGAGATGCGGTGGGACGCGCTGCGCAGCCGGACAGCGCGCCGAGGGCGGCGATGCACGCGACGACAGCCAGGCGGCCGGGACTTTGGGGCGTGTTCATCGCGGAGCATCCTGGTCGAGGTGCGTTCATGGGGCCGGATCGCTCCAGCCCTCGATCTCGATCCGCGCCATCCCATGCGCGTCGACCAGCCGCGCCAGTCGCCCGTGGTCATCCGCGAGGATGGTGTATCCGTCGCCGCCAATGGTCGCCTCGGCCCCGTTCACCGTCGCGCGCAGGCCTTCCTTCCAGCGTGGGCCGAACAGATCGACGACGGCGAGATCGGCAGAGGCCTTGGGCGACCAGGTGAGGGCGAGCAGCAGCGGCGCGAGGCGCAGATCCCAGGCGCGCTCGCCGTGGATGGTGCGCTTGTCGGAGGCCACCGACGCCGCCTCGCCGTTCCCCTCCAGCAGTTCACGCGCGACGGTATAGCCGGAGGGCGACGCCGGCTGGACCTGGGACAGCGATTCGCGGCCGTTCCAGGCGATGATCCGCGCGTTGTCATCGAGCAGGACGAACGGGCAGTCGGACAGGCGCGCTCCAGAGAGTGTCTCGGCAACTGGCGGTGCATAGACGAGCTGCAGCACGCGGTGGTTGTTGAATTTGCGGTCGGGTGCGAGCAGGCGCGCCCAGAACGGCTGGCCGTCGAGCTTGCCGTGGAGCTCGAACGCGGTGGCGCTGACCAGCGCCGGCAGCGCTGACTCGGCCCCTGAGGAGGGCGCCCCCGCGAAGAGCACGGCGACGACGAGGAATGCAGCGGGGATTATACTACTCATGGGACCTCCGACGACGGGCGAACATCAGGCACAGCAGACCGGAAACAGCGGCAGCCATCCCCACCTCGTAGCGGTGCGAGGTCTCGGTGATGCCGTCGACGACGATGAACGCCGTGCCTTCGGGATCCGACGCCTCGTAGAAGACGCGGCGTCGGATGCGGAAGCGCGGATCCTCGCCGACCAGCTGGCGCGTCAGCGCCGGGACGCGCGACTTGTCGACCACCGGATCCTCGACGCGCCGGTACTGCGAGTCGGCCTGGCTGTAGCCATAGATCGAAAGCTTGTCGTTCTTCGAGCGGATGCGGAACTCGAAGACCAGCTGCAGCCGCACCTGGTCGCTGCCGACCGGCACCGGGAAGACATCGATGATCTCGCCAGTGGTCTGCGAGTAGCGCCAATAGGTGCGGGCGAGCGGCCACATCAGCATGCCGCCGGCGAGCACCAGGATCACGCCCAACAGGCTGACGATCCGGCTCATCCGCGCGCTTTCGCCGCCACGACGCGGTTGCGCAGCTGGCCGAGACCCGCGATCGAACAGACGACCTCGTCGCCGGCGGACAGGAACCACGGCGGCGTGCGCCAGCAGCCGACCCCGGCCGGGGTGCCGGTACTGATGATGTCGCCGGGCTCGAGCGTGAGGTCGCGGCTGATGTAGGCGATGAGATCCGGGATGGCGTGGATGAGGTCCGAGGCGCGCGCATCCTGCAGGACCGCTCCGGCGATCTCGGTGGTCAGGCGCATGTCGGCGACCGCTCCCGCCTCGTCCGACGTGACCAGCGCGGGGCCGCACGGGAAGAACGTATCGCAGCTCTTGGCGCGGAACCATTGGCCGTCGTCCTGCTGCCACCGCCGGGCCGAGACGTCGTTGCCGACCATGTAGCCGACGATCGCCGACGCGGCCTGCGACGGCGTCGCGCCGCGCGTCCGCGCGCCGATCACCACCGCCAGCTCGACCTCGTAGTCGGGCTTGCAGTCCTCGTCGGGCAGCACGATGTCGTCGGCGCAGCCGGCGAGGGTGTTCGCGGTCTTCGCGAACAGCAGCGGCACCTTCGGCCACGGCTTCTTCTGCTCCTCGGCGTGACCTTTGTAGTTCAGTCCGACGCAGATGATCTTGCCCGGGTCGGTGATCGGCGGGCCGAGCCGGATCCCCGCGAGCGGCTGCGGACGACCGCGGTAGGCGCCGGCCAGGCGCGCGAGGTCGGCAAGCGCTCCGGCGGCGATCAGCCCGCGCACGGTCGTAGGCG
>JACDEN010000390.1 GCA_013816415.1 Planctomycetota bacterium | reverse complement strand
CAGCAATGTCGTGGACGTGTATATCGGGTATCTCCGCCGCAAGATCGAGCGCGTGGGCTCGAAGCGCCTGATCCACACGCGGCGTGGTCACGGCTACCTGATCAGCGGTGAGGGATGATGACCATCCATGCGCGCGTCCTTTTAGTGAGCTGCATCACCGCGGCCGCCTCGCTCGCGGTCGCCTGCACCGCCATCTACCTGCTCGTGCGCGCATCGATGCTCTCTGGATTCGACGAGAGCCTGACCGCGCGCGCGCATGTCGTTGCGGCGCTGGTCGAATGCGACGACGAAACCAGCGGCGGCTACGAATTCCACGCTCCCGAGGCGAGCGCCGACGATGTCGCCTTCATGATCCGCCCGATCGAAGGAACGCTGATCGCACGCCAGGGCGATCAGCGTCTCCTGAGCATGTTGTCGGAGTCGGACGCGCACTCCGGGCGCGCCACTTCGCATCGTCTGGGCGATGGGCGTCGGGTGCGCGGGCTGTCCATCGCCGCCATGATCCACCAGGAGGACGCCCATCCGGCGCCCGAGGACCGTCGGCGATTGACGATCACCATCGCCCGCGACACCCACCTCCTCGACGGCGATCTGCGCCGTCTGGCGGAGATCCTCACCGCCGTGGGATGCGCGATCGGGATCGCCTGCGCATTGGCGCTGTCGGTCGCGTTGCGCGCCGCGCTGCGCCCTTTGGGGCGTTTGGCCGACGATATCGCGGCTCTCGACGGCAGAGCACTGGATCGGCGGATCCAGGCCACGGCCACGCCGGGAGAGATGCTTCCGATCGTGAACCGCCTGAACGAACTGCTCGATCGGATCGCGACCGGCGTGCAGAAGGAGAAGTCCTTCAACGCCGCCATCGCCCACGAATTGCGCACCCCTCTCGGCGGCCTGCGCTCGACGATCGAGGTCAACCTCGGTCGCGCCCGCGATGCGGCCGACCATCGGCAGGCCCTCGCCACGTGCCTCGGCATCTGCCTGCACATGAACACGATGGTCGAGCGGCTGCTGCTGCTGTCGAAGGCCGAGGCTGGCCAGCTGGGCACGATCATGGCCGACGTGGACCTCTCGGCCCTGGTCCGCGGCTGCTGGGATGACGCGCGGCAAAAGGCGGAACTGCGTGCGATGCGCGCCGAGGCGACGTGGGATGGTCCGGTCGTGGCGCGCAGCGATGCCGCGCTGGCGGCGATCATCGTCTCCAACCTGGTCGACAATGCGCTCAGCCATGGCGAGGCCGGCGGCGTCGTGCGCATCCAGGTGGATGCCATCGGAGGGTCCGCGCGAGTGCGCATGGGCAACGCGGCGCCGCGACTGGGTTCGGCGGACGTGGCCCATGTCTTCGACCGGTTCTGGCGCTCGGACCAGGCGCGCACGGATGTCGGCAGCCACTTCGGCCTCGGCATGCCGCTGTGCCAGGACCTGGCCGAGATCGTCGGCGGCAGCATCACCGCGCGCTGCGAGGCCGGGTGGTTCGAGGTGGAGGTGGTGCTGCCACGCGGCGCCGGATCGTAGATGGCATCGCCTGCCTCGACCATGTCCGAGCCGATGACCCGAGGGTTCCCTGACGCACCGCGCACCCGACCATGCGGCCATGACCAGCGATGAGCGACCGGTCGGCCGCGTGCTCTCCGTCAACCGCGGCGGATCCCATTCATTCAGCAAGACTCCGGTGTGGGGCATCCGGCTGCTCGCCGGCATCGGCGTTGAGGGCGACGTCCACGCCGGCCCGACGGTCACGCACCGCTCGCGCGTCGCGCGCGATCCGCAGCAGCCGAATCTCCGTCAGGTGCACCTGCTGCACTCGGAACTCTTCACCGAATTGACGCCTGCCGGCTTCGCCCTGGGTGCCGGCGACATCGGCGAGAACATCACCACCTCGGGCATCGATCTGCTCGCCTTGCCATCCGGCACGCGCCTGCACGTGGGCGCGACCGCGGTCATCGTGATCACTGGACTGCGCACTCCCTGCGTGCAGCTCGACCGCTTCAAGCCGGGCCTGATGAAGGCGATGATTGGACGCGATGCCTGTGGAGCGGTCATCCGCAAGAGCGGCGTCATGGGCATCGTCGCCGCTGGAGGCGATGTCGCTGCAGGAGATCCGATCAGCGTCGAGCTGCCGAGCGGACCGCATCAGGCGATGACTCCGGTCTAAGCGAGACGGCGGCGAGAGGAGCGGGTCGCCAAATGCGCTGGTGCGCGTCGCTCGACCCCTACAAGGATCGGCCATGACCGCGACCTCGCCGCATCAGCAACCGCAACCGCCTCGCGAGATCCTCCTCGCCGACTATGCTCCACCGCCTTTCCTGGTACGCACCGTCGATCTCGACGTGTCGATCACGGGCGGGGATGTGGTCGTGCGCAGCCGGCTCACGGTGTTCCGCAATCCGGCTGCGGTCGGAGTACCGGCTCCATTGGTGCTCGACGGCGACGAGCTCGAGCTGGTGTCGCTGTCGGTGGATGGCCGTCCGCTGGCGGCGGGCTCGTTCGAGGTCGCCCCGGAACGGCTCACCATCCCCGGGATCGGCGAGTCGGCGGTCATCGACGTGGTGACGCGCATCGATCCGCAGCGGAACACCAGGCTGATGGGGTTGTACGCCTCGAAGGATGGCCTGTTCACGCAGTGCGAGGCCGAAGGCTTCCGACGCATCACCTACTTTCCCGATCGGCCCGACGTGATGTCGCGCTACACCACCACCATCCACGCGGAGCGGTCGCTCCACCCGGTGCTGCTGTCCAACGGCAATCTCGTCGCTCAGGGCGACGATGGCCAAGACCGGCATTGGGCGCGGTGGGAGGACCCCTTCCCCAAGCCGTCGTACCTGTTCGCCATGGTCGCCGCGCGGCTGGACCGGCTCGAGTCGCATTTTACCACGCGCTCTGGCCGCGATGCCCTGCTGCAGGTGTATGTCGAACCAGGCAAGCTCGATCAGGCCGACTACGCGATGCTCGCGTTGAAGAAGGCCATGGCCTGGGACGAGCGCGTGTTCGGCCTCGAGCTCGATCTCGACCAGTACATGATCGTCGCGGTCGGCGACTTCAACATGGGCGCGATGGAGAACAAGGGCCTCAACATCTTCAACACCGCCTACGTGCTGGCGCGGCCCGACGTCGCCACCGACTCCGACTACCTCGGCATCGACCGCGTCGTCGCGCACGAGTACTTCCACAATTGGACCGGCAACCGCGTCACCTGCCGCGACTGGTTCCAGCTGTCGCTCAAGGAAGGCCTGACGGTGTTCCGCGACCAGGAGTTCGGAGCCGACCATTATTCGCGGCCGGTGCAGCGCATCCAGGCGGTGCGTCGGCTGCGGGCCGCGCAGTTCCCCGAGGATGCCGGCCCGATGGCGCATCCGGTGCGGCCGTCGTCGTTCATCGAGATCTCGAACTTCTATACCGCGACGGTGTACGAGAAAGGAGCCGAGGTGGTGCGCATGATCCACACCCTGATCGGTGCGGAGAAGTTCCGGGCCGGGATGGACCGGTATTTCGCGCGTCACGACGGTCAGGCGGTGACGATCGAGGAATTCGTCCAGGCGATGGCCGATGCGTCGGGGCAGGATCTCGGCCAATTCATGCGCTGGTACGAGCGCGCGGGAACGCCAGTCGTCGACGTCACTGGTATCTACGATGCGGCCGCACGGGCGTATACGCTGACGGTGCGCCAATCGCTGCGCTCGCCGACGGCATCGGCCGGAGATGAGAACACTCCGCTGCACATCCCATTCACGGTCGGCCTGGTCGGTCGCGACGGCCGCGACATCCCGCTGCGCCTCGATGGTGAGCCCGCGGCATCCGGACCATCGCGCGTGCTGCCGGTGACGAGCCACGTGCAGACCTTCCGCTTCGTGGATGTTCCCTCGACCCCGGTGCCGTCGCTGGCGCGCGGTTTCTCGGCGCCGGTGATCATCAACCATGCGTATGACGAAGCGGCGCTCATGCACCTCATGGCCCACGACAGCGATCCGTTCAACCGCTGGGAGGCCGGGCAGCGCCTGGCCGTGGCGCTGATGC
>JACDEN010000389.1 GCA_013816415.1 Planctomycetota bacterium | reverse complement strand
CGCCGCGGCTTCGGCGCCGTCCTCGAGCAGGAGCCAGCGCGCCGCGATGCCCGAGAGGTCGACGAAGAAGTTGCGGTTGCGCACCTCGACCTGGCCCTTCGCGAGGTCGACGGCGGTGACCGCGATCTTCTGATGCAGATGCTTGGCTTCGAAATAGGCGGGGTGGGGGGTGCGGTCGGGCCAGACGATGCCGTTGCAGCTGAACTGCGCGTCGTGGACCTTCTCGCCGAAGTCCCCGCCGTACGCCCAGTACGCGCGCCCATCGGGCGCTTTCACCTCGATGCCCTGATCGGCCCAATCCCAGATGAAGCCGCCCTGCAGCCGCGGGTGGGCGAGGATCGCCTGCCAGTATTCATGGAAGTTGCCGAGGCTGTTGCCCATCGCGTGCTCGTATTCGCACAGGATGACCGGCCGATGCTCGTCGCGCTTGTTGGCCAGCTCGGTGATCCGTTCGACCGTCGCGTACATCGGACAGAGGACGTCGGTCGCCGGTCCGAGATAGCACGACTCGTAATGGACCAGCCGCGTCGGATCGTTGGCGTGCATCCACGCGAACATCGCGTCGTGCGCCGGGCCGTAGCCCGACTCGTTGCCCAGCGACCACATGACGATGCAGGCGTAGTTCTTGTCGCGTTCGACCATGCGCATGCCGCGGTCGAGGAAGGCCGGCGCCCATTCGGGATCGAGCGCGAGCCGGTTCCACGGGATCATGCCGTGGGTCTCGATGTTGGTCTCGTCGATGACGTACAGGCCGTGCTGGTCGCACAGCTCGTACCAGCGTGGCAGGCTCGGGTAGTGCGACATGCGCACCGCGTTGATGTTGCATTGCTTGAGCATGCGGATGTCGAGGAGCATCTGCTCCTCGGTGATCGACTTTCCCAGCCGGTGGTCGAATTCGTGGCGGTTGACGCCGGTGAAGATGATCGGCGCGCCGTTCACCAGCACCTGGCCGTCCTTCAGCTCGACCGAGCGGAAGCCGACCTGGCAGCTCTCGCAGTCGACGGTGGCGCCCGACGCGTCCTTCAGCGACAACACCAGCGTGTAGAGGTTCGGCGCCTCGGCCGACCACAGCCGCGGCGACGCGACCTCCGCTGAGACCTCGGCGAATTCGCCCATGGTGTTCGGGATCCCGACCGCGGCTTCCAGCGGCTGGGTGAACACCGCGGCGCCGTGCGCGTCGACGAGCTGCGCCGAGATGCGCCACTCTGGCGCATGGTCGGCGTCCGCGCCGCGCACCCGCGCGCGCACCGTCAGCCGGCCGCTGGCGGAGGCGACCACGCGGTAGTCGGCGATGCGCACCTGCGGCTTGGCGTAGAGATGGACCGAGCGCTGGATGCCGCTCAGGCGCCACATGTCCTGGTCTTCGAGGTAGGTGCCGTCGCTCCAGCGGTAGACCCGGACGGCGATGGAATTGGATCCCGGGCGCAGATCGTCGGTGATGTCGAACTCGGCGGGCAGCCGGCTGTCCTTGCTGAAGCCGACCTCGCGGCCGTTCACCCACACATGGAACGCCGAGTCGACGCCTTCGAACACCACCAGGATGCGCCGTCCGCGCCAGAGCTCGGGCACGGTGAAGTCGCGGCGGTAGCAGCCGGTGGGGTTCTCAGTCGGCACGCACGGCGGATCGAGCGGGATCGGATAGCGGACGTTGAGATAGATCGGCCGATCGAAGCCCTTGAGGTCGGTGACGCCCGGCATCTGCCAGGTGCTGGGGACCGGGATGGTGGTGAACGCCGAGAGGTCGGCGCCGTCGCGGTGGAAGTCGCGCGGAGCGTCCGCGACCGTCGGCGCGAGGAAGAAGCGCCAGTCGCCGTCCAGCGATTGCCGGTACGGGGTGGTGCCCGCACGCGCGCCCGCCTCGTCGGCATAGGCGTGCAGCGGCGCGTGCGCGGCCTCCTTGCCGCGGTGCAGGAGGGTGTGGTTTTCCCAATCGTTGCGCTGGCTCATGTCGCTCCCCCGGTTGCGGGGGAGCGACGTTAGCCGGCCGAGCGGTCGCGCACCATCACCCTGGTGGGAAAACGCATACGGTATTTGGGCGCGACCGTGATCGGATCACAGTGATCCGGTCTCCGTCTCGCTGCCGGTCCCGGATCTGGGCTCCGCCGGCGGAGGGGAGTCCAGTCGCACCTGTGGGGCGTCGGCCTTCGCGACGATGTGCAGCCCCCATTTGCCATCCTGTTTCAGATCCGGCTCGGCGTTGACCACCGAGAACAAGTACGCGGGCTGCTGCCACAGCAGGCGGCCGGCCGGATAGATGGTGCCCATGACCACGATGTCGGACGCGGCGACGAACGCGCGCCCGCTGCCTTCGACGGCCCCGGTCGGCGTGCCGGCGACGATGCCCGCGACGGCGCCGACCGTTCCCGCGGTGATCCGGCACACCGGCTTGAGCACGTAGCCCCACACCGGGCGATACGCCATCTGCAGCGGCCAGCCGAAGGGCATGTCGTGCACCAGCTCCGACATCTGCCGCGTGGTCGATGCGTAGTCCTTGCCGATGCCGGTGCCGATCAGGTGGCCGATGCAGTCGTGGAAGGCGAAACGCCATGCGCGTCGGGTGAACGACTGCCGACCGTCGGCGCCGTAGGTGCCGGTTTCGGCCATGACGTTCCAGGCGCGGGTATAGCTGTCGCCGATGACATGCCCGGTGGGCGCGATGCCGGGCATGAAGCCGATATCCCAGCGGTTACCCGAGGTGTCGGTGAGGGCGCCATCGGCGTAGAGATCGCCGAGCTGATGGGCGTTGCCGATGACCAGCGGTCGGGATCCGCAGCCGCCGAAGGCGACGGCGGCGGACAGCGCCAGCACCAGGCTGGTGACGCGCGGATAGCGGGGTGAGGTTGCGGCGGTAGGCATTTGGTCAGGTCTCCGTTATTAGTAAACTAACGATTGCTAACTAATGTCAAGGGGCCGGCTCGGTGCTATCCGACCGCCTGGACCGGGCGGTCCAACATCGGGGTCCCCGGCCTTGTCAGTCTCCGTCGCTCGCCTTACAGCTGGGGTCATGACCTCATCGATCGCCAAGAAACCGGAGCACGCCGCCGTCCTCGAGGCCGTGCGACGCTCGCCGTTCCAGAAGGTCAAGGTCGCGGTCGCGGACATCGACGGCGTGCTGCGCGGCAAATACCTGCACAAGGACAAATTCCTGGGCGCCGCCGAGGGCAGTGGCTTCGGCTTCTGCAGCGTCGTCCTCGGCTGGGACATGGCCGACGTCTGCTACGACAACGCCACCTACACCGGCTGGCAGACCGGCTATCCCGACGTCACCGCGCGCATCGATCTCGATACGTTCCGGATGATCCCCTGGGAGAACGGCGTGCCGTTCTTCCTCGGCGAGTTCGTCGACGCGACGGGCGGGCCGCTGCAGCAGTGCCCCCGCCAACTGCTGCGCCGCGTACTCGCGCGCGCGCATGCCGCCGGCTTCGTGCCGCGCTGCGGCATGGAGTTCGAGTGGTTCAATTTCCAGGAGACGCCCGCGACGCTCGCCGCCAAGAAGGGACTCGCGCCGACGCCGCTCTCACCCGGCATGTTCGGATACTCGCTGGTGCGCATGGCGCAGAACCAGCCGTTCTTCGCCGCGATCATGGACGAGTTGTTGGCGTTCGGCATCCCGATCGAGGGCCTGCACACCGAGACCGGCCCCGGGGTGTTCGAAGCCGCCATCCTCTATTCCGAGACGCTCGAGGCCGCAGACCGCGCGGTGCTGTTCAAGACCGCGGTCAAGGAGATCGGCGCGCGCTTCGGCATCATGCCCAGCTTCATGGCCAAGTGGGACGCCAAGCTTCCCGGCTGCAGCGGCCACGTGCACCAGAGCCTGTGGGATCGCGGCGGCGCGACCAACCTCTTCCACGATGCCTCCGACGCGCTCGGGATGAGCGCGACCTACAAGCATTACGTGGCCGGACTCCTGCGCTGCCTGCCCGAGATCCTGCCGTTCTTCGCGCCGACGGTGAACAGCTACAAGCGCCTGGTCGACGGCTTCTGGGCGCCGACCAAGCCGACCTGGGGCGTCGACAACCGCACCGTCGC
>JACDEN010000388.1 GCA_013816415.1 Planctomycetota bacterium | reverse complement strand
CCGCTGCAGCAGTTCCTCATCCAGGAGCGCCTGGACATCCGTGGCGCTGGCGCCGGCAAGGATCCGCTCGACGCCCGCCGCGCCGGTACGGAAGCCCCGACGAACGAGCCTGCCGCCAAAGACGCCGCCGAAACCGAGACCAAGTAGCTTGCACCTTTCCCAGGGAGCCCGGAGCCAATGAGTACCACCGTTAAAGTCTTCATCGTCCTGATCTTGATCATGTGCCTCGGGTTCATGTTCACGACGATGACCCAGTACGCGAACCGCGAGAACTGGAAGCGCCGCTGGGACCAGGACACCAAGGAGCTGAAGGCCGAGCTCGACTCGTCGAACTCCGCCTTGGCGAACTACTCCAAGGACAAGGCCAAGGCCGAAAACCAGGTGGTCAACCTGAACACGCAGGTGACGGACCTGCAGAACAAGGTGAAGGAGCAGGAGAACGGCATCACCGAGCTCAAGCAGACCGTCCAGAACAAGGACCTGCAGCTCAAGAAGCAGGAAACCGACTACAACGGCCTGAAGGAAGACTTCATGGCCCAGTCGAAGTCGCTCGAGATGGTGCGCCAGCGCAACGCCGAGCTGACCCACATCGCGCAGGTCGCGCGCGCGGTGGCCTTCAACCTCAACGTCAAGCTCGCTGAGGTCGAAGACGACCTCAACAACGCCCAGACCGAGCTGAACCAGCGCAACCAGGATATCGACGCGCTGAGCAAGGATCTGAAGAAGAACCAGGCCATGATGGGCCTGGTCCGCGAGCGCTACCCCAAGATCTGGAACGAGGTCAACGACCAGACCGCGTCTGACCGCTACCTCGCCGCCGTGGTCGCCGCCGTCCGCCCCAATCCCCAGGGTCAACAGGACCTGGTCATGCTGACGATCGGCAAGGAGGAGAAGGTCGACGAAGGCATCGAGTTCATCGTCTACCGCAACAACCAGTACATCGTGAAGGTACGGGTCGAGCGCGTCATGAACGACATGGTCGCCTGCCGCGTCATCCCGGAATCGTGGAACACCAACAACCTGCAGATCCAGCAGGGCGACAGCGCCACCAACCGCCTCTAAGCCACAGCGACCGGAGCGAATCATGGAAGAACAAGACAAGATCTATCTGTGGCTGGTGGTCATCGCCTTCCTCGCGCTGCTGATCGCCACCGGCTTCGGCTGGGCGGAGATCCTCGAGCTCAAGGATCCGAACATCATCACCACCGGCAGCAGCAAGTAGCCGGTCAGCTTCCCGCGAAAAACCCCGGCGAAAGCTGGGGTTTTTTGTTGGCGCCCCCGGGCGCAGGAATTCGCTCACATCGTCTTGCCCAGGCTCCCCGACCCCCCGGGCGGCCGACCGTGGCGCTCCTGCAGCTCCTGCGCCTGCTGCTCCATGATATGGACCACACGCCGATAATTGGCGTAGGCCGCGCTGCTGAGCAGGCCGTACGCGGTGAGCGGTCCGCCGATCAGTCCGCCGGCATCCAGGACCAGGGCGCCATCGCGCCGGCTGACCGCCAGGAAGCCGTGGCGCGCGGCCGTCGCGACGTCCTGCGGCAAGGTCGACAGCTGCGGAAGACCGATGTGGGCGAAGGACATCAACGCGGTGCGCATGATCGCGGATGCCGCACGGCCGCTGCTGCTGACCCCCGCCACCAGCGCCCCGTCCGGCAGTTCCGCGAGCGCATGAGCCACTTCGGCCGCCGCGGTGAAGCCTCCGGTGCGATGCGCATAGCCAGGGACCCCCGCCGGATTGGTCGTGACCACCAGCTGGCCGTCGAGGTATCCGGCCTGGCACGGAACCTTGCCGAGGAACCCGGTCAGGACTCCGCCTGGGCCGGCGCTCATGTCCACGCCCATGGCGATCATCGGCAGCATCGCGCGGGCGAGATCCTCGGTCATCCCCAGGGCGATCGTCACGTAGGGGAACGGCGCACCGTCCTCGAGGTAGATCAGCGTGTCGCCGGTGACGCTGGAGAGGATCAGCTGCAGCGAGGGCAGTCCCCACTGGGCCAGGAGCAGATCCAGGCGGAAGCGCAGCATCGGCTGGTGTTCGAGCGCTTCCCACAGGAGGCGGCCGCTGGCCCCGGGCTCGGCATGGAACGTCAGCGCCATCAACGTGGTCGTCGGCAGCGAATCGAAGAGCTCGACGCGGGCGGCGGGCAGCACCGGGATGTCGCCGATCGGCAGATTCCAATGCTCGCGCAGACCGATGGGGTCGAGCGACACGCCGATCACCAGCGGCGGTCCGTGATCAGCTGGTACGGCGGGTGCGATCCCGGGCGGCAGACCGCCAGGAAGCATGACGCGCAGGAGGCGCATCGGCTCGATCGACATCTCGACGCACGACTCCGGGGTGCCGGCCGCGGGCGCCGGACCGGGGCGCTGCACGACGTCGTGGCTGGACCAGCCGAACGCGAAGATGTTGTCGAGCTGCACCACCTGGCCGCAGGGCCACTGCCAGCGCGTCACCTGATCGCCTCCCGGCAGCTCGGCATCGCAGACGCTGCGGCACAGGTCGCGCATCGGGGCCGCATCTCCCGCGACCGCGACCGCCACGCGCACATCCGGTTCCGCGCCCTCTCCGGCATCGATGCCGATCGCCGCGCAGCGGATGCTGGCAGCGAGGGTGGACATCGCGGCGTCGTCGGCATGCGGCGCGATCAGCCGCTGCAGGCGCGTGGTCGCCAGCGCTCCCCAGGCCGTGCGCGCGAGGCTGGGATAGGGTGATCCACGCAGCCGCTCGAGGGTGCGCGAGACATCGTTGAGCCGGATCACCGCGGCGGGATCGGGACCCACGAACTGGACGGGCTCCGCAGGCGTCTCGGCTCCCGGGGCGATGCGCGCGAGCACGCTGAGTGCGCAGGCCCAAAACAGGAGGATCGAACGGGACGGTGCCATGGCGCCTCCGGGTGGACAGTGGCGCCAAGTCTGGACCCGCGGGCTTGGACACAGAAGTCGTGATCAGCGCACGTCTGACGGCCTCAGGTGACGCGCTGGAACACCGCCATGACGCGCGCCGGATCACCGTCGTCGAGGGCGACCGTGCGATCGCTGATATGGCGGTATCCGAGGCGTGCGCATGCCGCCATCGCCGCATCGCGCTCGGCGCCCGCGAATGCCGGACCCTTGTAGAGGACCAGATGTCCGGATTTATGCAGCAGATCCGCGCACTCCCCCAGCACCTCGACGGCCTGCCCCATGGCGCGGCACACCACCAGCTGGCAGCGCCGCCGCAGATCCGGCGCGGAACGCACCACCTCGTCGCCGCGCAGGTGCCGCGCCGTCACCTTGGCCGGCGCGCACAGGGCCGCCGCCGCCTGTAGGAATTCCGCCTTCTTCCGCCGCGCGTCGAGCAGCACCCACGGGATCGCAGGGTGCCAGAGCGCGAGCGGCAGGCCGGGATAGCCGCCGCCGGATCCGAGATCGATGCACGGCGAACCTTCCGACAGGTGGCGCAGGCGCGGATCCCCCTCGAGCGCCAGGCTGTCGAGGACGTGCAGCTTCAGGTAGTCCCGCGGCGCGATCAGCGTGGTCAGGTTCAGCCAGCGGTTCACCCCGACGAGATGGCCGAACAGCGCCTCGATCACCGATCGGCGCTCGTCCGCACCCGGGATCGCGAGCGCGCGGCAGCGATCAAGGAACCACGTCCAATCCTGGTCGTCGAAACGCTTCGGTGGATGCAGCTGCGGGTCGACGCTGCCCATCGCCGGATCGGCACCATCCTGTTCGGAGCGTTTGGGCATGGCAGCGTTCTACGAAGCAGCCTCGCCCGGCCAGCGGCGAAGGCGCTGCGGCCGGATCACCCGCGCCGCCATTCCGAGGGCGTGCAGCCGGCGATCTTGCGGAACACCAGGCTGAAGTATTGCGACGAGCTGAAGCCGAGATCCAGCGCGATGTCGGTGATCGGCGCCCGCGGGCGGACGGACAGGCGGCGCTGCGCCTCCTCGATGCGCAGGCGCGTCATCGTCTCGAGCGGCGTTTCGCCGGTCGAGCGCTTGAATGCGACGACGAAGTGCGCCGGCGAGAGCCCCGCGCGGCGCGCCGCCT
>JACDEN010000387.1:1310-4035 GCA_013816415.1 Planctomycetota bacterium | reverse complement strand
GCGCACGAAGGTCAGGCGGGTCGCCGGAGGGATCGCCGCCGCCGTGCGCGCGGGTGCGATCGCCGCCGCCGGAACCGCCGTCGCCGAGCGCACCGGAACGCCGTGCGGGGTCTTCTCCCATTTGAACGGCGCGCTGAAGAACTGCAGGAATCCGCGCCAGGTGGCGACGCTGAGCATCGCCCAGTATAACGGCAGCAGCAGCGCGAACGGCACCAGGTTGTGGAAGCCGCGGCCGAGCGCGCCGAGCACGTGGATGAGGATGAACAGCAGGTTCGACAGCAGCAGCGCCACCGTCGCCACCACCAGCGCTACCGTCCACGGATGGTTGGGATCGAACAGCGTCCATTGGTGGCGCAGCCACATCGCGCCGATGACCCAGCACAGCGGATTGATCAGCAGGCTGCCGACCTGGCCGCCGACGGTGAACAGCATCAGCGCCATCTTCCACGGACCGAGGTCGATCAGGCACGACAACGGCTCGCGCGTGTGCACGAGGTGCGTCTGCCAATAACCCTTCATCCAGCGCGAGCGCTGCTTGAGCCAGGTGATCCAGCGCGAGGGCGCCTCCTCCCACGTCGTCGAATCGAGGATGCGCGTGCGCCAGCCGCCGCGTTCGAGGCGCATGCCGAGGTCGCAGTCCTCGGTGACGTTGAACGCATCCCAGCCCTGCAGGGTGCGCAGCACCGCGGAGCGGAAATGGTTGGAGGTCCCGCCGAGCGGGATCGGCGCGCCGATCGCGTGCAGTCCCGGCAGGTAGAGATCGAACCACGCGGTGTACTCCAGCGTGAACCAGCGCGTGATGAGATTGCGCGAGCGGTTGTAGCAGTTGAGCTTCGCCTGCAGGCACGCGATCTTTTTCGGCATGCGCCGGAACGCCGCCACCGCCTTCTTCAGCTGATCCGGCTCGGGTCGATCCTCGGCGTCGAAGATCACCAGGAATTCCCCGCGCGCCTGCGCCAGGCCGACATTGCACGCGCGCGGCTTGGTTTTCGGCGTCCCCGGCGGCACGACTACCACGCGCAGCCAATCGGGCAGCGCGAGCGAGCGCACATGCGCGATGGTCTCGACATCGTCCTCCTCGAGCAGCAGCTGCGCGTCCAGCCGGTCCTTTGGATAGTCGAGTCGCTCGAGCGCCGCCACCAGTTCGGAGGCCACCGCGGCCTCGCGGTAGAGCGGCACCAGCACGGTGTAGATCGGCAGCGCATCGTCGCTGAGCGCGGCCAGCTCCGCCGCGCCGACCACCAGGGTGTGCCGCCGCAGGAGTCCGACCAGGACCGCGACCACCTTGGTGCCGACGATCGCCGCATAGAGCGACATCAGTGCCACGCTCATGCCGAGCAGGAACCCGCGCTGGTCGTGCCACCACCACCACGCGAGCGCGGGCACGATCGCGGCGTAGAGCACGCGCTGGCTCCAGCTCCACGGATGCCGTGCGCTCAACCGAGGGACCGGCACCAGAGAATCATCCACCCGATCAGCCAACCCAACCTCCGATGCATCTGGCAGCTTCGCGAACCGTCGCCCCGATAGGAATGATACCTTAGAGATGCTGTGACGTTCGCACGAGTCGCCGGTCGCACATCCATGCGCGTGCCGTCCCCCGTTCCACCCAAGAGCCGCTCAGGACGGTTTCGCGGCCGCCGGGACGGGGGAGCGCCGGGCGGCGCGATCAGCCCCCAGGTCATCACGAATGACGCGACGGGGTCTGCCCGACAGCGATCGACGCAAAATGGGCTCCGTATGGGCCGTAGGCGCAGTACGGCAGCCACCGCGTCCGCGGGCCTCAGACCACCTGTCGTCCGTCCGACCCACATCTCGCCACCATTCCGACCGGTCGTCGCCGCGAAGACGCGCGAACGCAGTCGGAGCGCGAGGCGTGGTTCTCGCTGATCGGGATCGGCACTTATGAGGGGTTCGATATCCAGAGTGACCCCGCGCGGATCGCTGCGCGGTCACGACACCCGGGTCACCCGCGACCATCCTCACCGCTGATCGGTGTGCGGTCGCGTTCGTCGCAGGAGTTCGCCGTGATCACCCGTGGCGATCAGCCGGCCATCGATCGATGAGGCGGACGAAGGTCAGGGCCCGGTTCGGCCCCATTCCCCGATCCAACAGGTGTTGGAATTCCTCGATCTGCCAACGCGGGAGATGACGGAGGAGGCATGCGATCCTGCGCGTCGTCCATCCACGGATATCGCCCGTGGCGATGGCGTGGTCGACTTCAGCCGTTGCCATGTTCGAAAACGGAATGGTCTTCATGGTGGTGGCTTCACCGAGCAGGTACGGCAAAGCGGCGTGACAACAGGAAGGCGCCGCTCGAACAGGCTACCGCTTTTCGATCAACGGCACCGCCGTTCGAACTTCTTGGTAGGCGCTGAACGCCGGTGTCGCGCCCCCGGTCGTGTGCTGAAAAAATATCCGACAAGGGAGGCGCGATCGCCCTCGTGGCTACGGCGACTGCTCCAGCTCGACGGCCACCGAGGTCATCTGCGGGTCGGCCTCGCAATGGATGGTCCAGGTCTCCCCTGGCGCGCGCGCCACGTGGACGTCGCTTTGGGGAACGCCGTGTTCGGTCCACACGTAGGTCACCCGCACCGGTACGAATCCACCGTGCGGTTCGGCGTAATCGGCATCGATGCGGAATCCGAGCAGGGTATTGGTGCCGCCGTTCGGATCGGCCGACAGCCGCACCAGCGCTCGGGGCGACCGCACCGCAGTCGTGACC
>JACDEN010000387.1:0-1300 GCA_013816415.1 Planctomycetota bacterium | reverse complement strand
GTCGTGACCTCACCGTCGCAGGACCTCCAGGTCGCACCGCCGTCGAAGGAGACCTCGGAGACGATCGACCCGCGCGGGGAGGACGAACGGACGTCGACGCGCACGCGCTGGATGTCGCCGGGACAGGCGATGGGAAAGGTCGCGGTTCCGACGGTGGAACCCGTCGCCGTCAGATGCGGTGGTGAGAATCCGGAGACGGTGGGCTGGAAATCGCGGAATGAGCGCCGCTTGCCATCGGGATCGATATCGGCGTCGGCGGCGATCGTCACCGTGCCCCCACCACCGATCGCGAGCGAAATCCCATTGTCGCCGCGGGCGAGAGCCGGCAGCGCTGCCTGCGCGACCTGGCTCGCCTCGAGAATGCGCAGCGACTGGAGCCCGGTGCCGGCGCCGGTGAGCGTGAGCCGCACGCGGTAGTCGAAGATGCCACCGATCGCGCGGCTGAAGTCGACTTTGTGCGTCCCGGTGTCGGTGAGGTGCGCCAGCGGTTCCCAGACCAGGCCGTGATCGGTCGAGAGGTCGACGTCGATCGCGCCGGCCTCGCCGACCACCGCATCGAGGACGGCGCCGCCGCTGAGGAACGGGTAGCTCGCGGGCATCCGCACCACCAGCGATCCGGGCGCGCGCGGGTTTTGCAGGTGGAGCGCAGGACCGGCGCCATCCTCGGCAGTGCAGGCGAGGTTGTCGCAGGCGAGCGCTCCGAGCCGGAATGAGCCGTCGGCGAGCTTGGGCTCGTACTGACGGAAGCCGTTGCCGATGATGCCGCCAACGGCGTTTCCGCTGGAGGCGATGCGCGTGGCCATGGCCGCGTCCCATGGCTGGGCGATGCAGGCGGGAGCCTCGAGCCCCAGACGTGCGCCGACGCGCAGCTCATCGTGGCTCCAGGAGCGCACCAGCTGTTCGCCGCGGCGCAGCTGCACGTTCACCCGGTAGCCGAGCGTCGAGCCGCCAGGCGATGCGTCGCCGCCGTCGCTGTAGGCCAACACGAGGCGCGCCCAACCGGCGGGCTGGGTCGGCAGGTCGCCAGCCGCGTCGAATAGCGGGCAGCGCGCGAACGCCTCCGGTCCCGCTTTCCATCCCGAGGCGCGGGCGAAGAGCGCGATGGCGTCGGCCGTCTTCTCGACCTCGGAATGGCCGAGGAACCAGGCCTGCGTACCGGCGGTCAACTCATCGAGGCTGGCGAGCCGGCCGTCGGCGCGCGGAAACCAGCCGGCGTACGGATCGAACGCGCACCAGGTTCCGCGGCACCTGATCTCGGACACCACGCGATCGCGCAGGGTCGAGGTGCGCGCCTGCACGC
>JACDEN010000386.1 GCA_013816415.1 Planctomycetota bacterium | reverse complement strand
TCGCCGCCATCATCGGCGCCGAGCACGCTGAGCACGGCGGTGGTGCCGCTGAGCGGATTCGGCGACGCAGCCGCCGCCGTCGCGACCGAGGGAGCGGCATTCACGGGGACGCTCGCCGAGGCCAGCGTGACGTCGTCGAAGTACATCCACTGTCCCGCGTCGGCGCGCGAGTAGAAGCCGACGACGCATTGGCCGTTCGCGACCTGGATGCCGCCGATGGTGAGCAGCGTCCAGGCGGTGGTCGCGGGAATGGTCGCCGTGAGTTTCGCGCCGCCGAAATCCTTGGCCTCCATCCACGCGTAGGTCTGGCCGCCGCTGCCGCGCACCCAGGCGCTGAGGGTGTAGAGCCCATTCGGCAGTCCGGTCACCACCTGATAGGTGTAGACCTCGTACGCGGTCGAGCGCCAGTGCGTGCCGTGGAACGAACCCGTGTGCGCCCCGCCGTAGCTCTCGGTGTAGTCCGCGTTCGCATCGACGCCGGTGGTTCCGCCCCAGGTCGACCAGCCGGGAATGGCCTGGGCATCGACCCCGCCGGCCTCGAAGCCGGGATTCACGATGATGCCGGATGGAGGATTCGATCCGCCCGCAACCTGATGCGCGCCGATCGCGATCGGTCCCGAGGCGGGCAGCGGATTGCCGAAGAAATCGCGCGCGCCCATGTTCGACAGCAGCACGCCGGCGGCGATCGCCGGGGAGCCGCTCATCAGCTGAAACGACGTCGTCGGCATACCCGGCGCGTGGTACCCGGGATCGACCAGTTGCGGATCGGCATAGACGCCGGATCCACTCGACCAGTTCGACGTGCCGCTGGTGCACCAGCCGAGGTTGTGGTCGACGCGCAGATAGCCGCCCGAGACGTCGAGCAGCGTCGGGGACGACGAGCGGACGATGTTGTCGACGAACAGGTAGGAACCGCTGCCCGAACGCGCGACATCCGGCGCCTGAAGGCCGACGCGGTCGGTCGAGATGGTGTTGCCGTAGATCTGCACGCCGTCGAGCGTGCCGCCGCCACCGGTAGCGAGTACGATCTCGCTGTTGCGGTCGTGCGAGAAGATGTTGTAGCGGATGACGCTGTTCGCTGAGGGGACGCCCTGCAGACCATAGACCACGACCCCGAATCCCTGATTGTCGTGGGCGTAATTGTATTGGATCAGCGTGTTGGTGGAGCCCCAGTCGACATCGAACGCCCCGCCATCGACGCCCGGACTATAGGATGACATCTCGTAGCATTCGTTGAACTGGAAGGTGACGCTGTCCGACGACCAGCACCACATGGCATTGGGCGTGTAGCTGATCCCAGCCGGCGCCTGGCCGCAGCGATAGCCGACATTGCGCTCGACCAGCGCGCGATTGGTGTCGGCGACGGTGACCGCGTCGCCATAGACATCGTGGACCACGCAGTTGCGCACCGTGACGTCGGAGCTGCGCAGCGCCGGCGCCGGATCGCCCGCGAAGAAATTGAAGCCGACGTGGATGCCGAACCACAGGTTCGTGTTGTAGGCGGTGACGCCGTCGACGACGATATCGTGCAGATGCACGCCAGTGCCGAAGGGGATGATCACCAGCAGTCCGCTGTCCCAGCGCGGCGTGCTGTACGCGTCGTGGATGACCAGGTCGGTGACGCGGAAGTGGGTGAGCGCTCCCGGCTGATCACCGCTGATGTACACGCCGTATTGCGAGCCGCCAACCACCTCCAGGCTGTCGACGTGCCAGTACTGCTGGTTGAACAGCCGCACCGCCGCCGGCTGCGAGCCGCCGTCGATGCGCGGACGCGCGCCGGAGCCGTAGGCGGTGAGCACGATCGGCGCGCCGACAGCACCCGACCCGCCCGGGGCGAGCGTTCCGGCATAGACGGTGCCACGACGGATCGCGATGCTGTCGCCTGGTCCGAAGGTGCGTGCGTTCACCTGCGCGAGCGACCTCCAGGCGGTCGTCGGCGTCAGCCCGTCCTGCAGCGCATTCCCCCCAGAGGAGTCGAGGTAATAGGCCGTGGCGGCGGAACCGTGCGCGGCGACCGCGCCGATCAACAGCGCGATGATCGACCAGCGGACGATGGAATGGTGTCTCACGGCAGTCTCCAGGGGGTTCTGAAGGAGCTGTCGAACTCGCTGCGCGCGTCGTCACGCCGCGGCGGTCGACCGCCATGGAGTGACTGATACGGGGTCGGATCAGCGCCGGTAGACCACCAGGTCGTCGATCGCGAAGGATCCCTGGCCTGGCCACGCGACGAAGACCACGCCGACGATGTCGGCGAGCAGCGGTCGCTGATGGCTCTGCGATCCGGGCACCTGGAGATGATGGCGCACGAACGCCGAGAACGGGATTTCGATCTGGCGCCAACCCGCACGATCATCGGTGACGGTCGCGGCGAAGCGGACCGCATGCTCCTGCGGAACCGATCGGCGCAGGTCATCCGCCGAGGTATCGAAATCGAGGATCTGCACCCACAGCTGATGGCCATCGCCCGTGCCGCGCATCCAGAAGCTGATGCCGACATCCGCCCGGCAATCGCGTCCAGGAGCGATGAAGCGCATCGCCCAGGGATAGACCCCGGGCGGGCTGGAGAACGCGCAGGACAGACATCCGCCGGCATGGCCGTGCGCATCCGTCGTGATGGTCATGCTCCCGGTCGGAGCATCGCTGCCCGTCACCCACTGGTCGCTGTGGTCGCAATCGTCGATCAGCGTCGACGACGCTTCCGCGCCCGGTGCGCCGGCATCGGCGCGCCCGCCCGCGGGTACCGAGGTGGTGGCATTGGTCGCGAGATCGGTGAAAGCGACGAGTCCCGCCTGCACCTCGAGATGCGTCGCGGATCCATCGGTGCGGACGGTGAATCTCGTGCCGACGACCCGAGTCTCGGCCTGGGCCGTGCGCACTACGAAGCGTCTTCCCGGGCCCTGGTGGGCGACGGTCGCCGACAGCCCCCCGGTTCGGAGCACCAGTTCGCGCACCTCGGCGGACAACACGAGGACCGCGACCGTCGACCGCGGCTCCAGGACGACCACCGTGCCATCGAGGCATGCGATCGTGGCCTCCGTATCGCCAGCCGCGACCTCGTCCCCCACCGTCAGCGTGGTGGACGCGACCACCGCGCGCGCCGTCCCCTCGTGGCGGATGACTGCCCCATGGGGCGCGACCACCGCGAGCGCCGCGTCGCCAGTGGCATGGCCGCGGCCGAGATCGAGGCCGAACCAGCACCCGAGTCCGATCATCAGCGCGGCCGCCAGCGGGGTGATGATCGTCCACCAGCGCCAAGCCGCAGCGCGGGGCGTCGGGACCGGCAGGTTCCTGGCCGCCATAGCGAGGCGGCTGACGAACAGCCGTCCGCTCTCCTGCATCGCGGCGTGCTTGCGCATCTGATTGGGAAAATGCGCGCGGTGCGGCGTCCACTGCGCCGAGAGCGCTTCCTCGAGGACGAGCAGCTCGCGCAGGCGGCGGCAGTGCTCGGGATCGTTCTCGATCAGCACCACCAGGGCCTCGTGCTCGGCGTCGGTCATGGATTCCGGATCCGCCACGAATGCGCTGATCAGATCGCGAGTCATGGGTTCGCCGCCGACATGCGGCCGACGATGCACAGGCGCAACGTTTCGCGCAGCCGCATCACGGTCATGCGCGCCGCCGACGGCGCGCGCGCGGCAGCAGTGCCCTCGTCCTGCTCGCCATAGTACCGGGCCAGCAGATCGCGCTGGGCATCAGGCAGCTTCGTCAGGCACCCCTTCAGCGCGTCGAGCAACTCGCCTGATCCGTCACCGGCGCCGAAGCGCGGCTCTTGGCGCTCGAGCGAGGTCGCCATGCGCTCGAGCAAGGCGCTGCGCTGCGACCGCCGACGGAAGTGATCGTAGGCCTTGTGCTTCGCCATGCCCTTGAGCCAGCGGATCGGCTCGACGTCCCCCGGTCTATCCTCGGGATGCTGGTAGAAATCGAGGAAGACGTCCTGGGCGAGGTCGTCGACATCCGCCAGCGCCACGCCCAGGGACGCGAGGTAGAGCCGCAGCGGTCGCTCGGTCTCCTGCAGGATTCGGTCGAAGGTGTCCATAGGCATT